>NZ_DASSTI010000075.1:0-10127 GCF_035708005.1 Segeticoccus sp.
GTCAGTCTGGAAGTCGTGGCCCCCACCGAGGAGATGAGGCAGATGAAGGTCCTCGTGGCCTATGAATCCGTCCATGGCTCGACCCGGTCGATTGCCGAGAACATCGCAAGATCACTTGCCGCCCACTTTCAGGTCACAACACGGCCGATGCGCGAGACCGACGATCTGAGTGCATTTGACGCGTTCGTCCTCGGCAGCGCTGAGCGCGGCAGGACCTGGGTGCCGCAGGCGAACGAATTCCTCCGGCATCACACTGACCAGCTGACGGGCAAGCCGGTGTGGCTGTTCAGCGTCGGAGTCTCCGGCGCCATGCCGCGACCCCTGCGCCGGGTCGTCCGTGAGCGGGAGGAGCGCGAACTTGTCCTGTCCACCCCCGCCGGACTCCAACCCCGGGGCAGGAGGGTGTTCACGGGCATGGTCCGTCGCGACTGGCTGTCTAGCAGAGGCGACCGGTTGTGGTTGTCTATCGGCCGGGAACACGACCGTGACCTCCGAGCGTGGCCCGAGATCATGAGCTGGGCGCAAGAGATCGCCGCCGCGCTGGAGGCACCGGTCGCGTCATGAGCCGGGACCGTGGCGTCGTCGTGCCCCGGACCAAAGGACGTTGAACTGAATCGGTATGGAGGATGCTTGGCGTGAATCTACCGCCGCGACGCGTGTCCGGCAGGGTTCGTCGGGCCGGCGTGGTTGAGTGCCGCCATGTCCGCAGTCCCCGACAAGTCGACCACCGGCGGACCGGGCGGGGTGCCCGCCCAGCCGCGCCACGGGATCGCGCTCTGCCTGTCCGGCGGCGGCTTCCGCGCGGCGCTGTTCCACCTCGGTGCCGCCCGCCGGCTCAACGAACTCGGCGTCCTCGGCCGGATCCGCACCATCAGCAGCGCCTCGGGCGGCGCGATCACCGCGAACCTGCTCGCCGACCCACGGCTGACCTGGCCGACCGAGCACACCTCGCACGGCTCTGAGGTCGGCGGCTTCGAGGAGCACGTCGCCACGCCGCTGCGCGAGTTGTGCAGCCACAACCTGCGCACCCCGGCCCTGCTGAAGAAGCTCTGGCCGCCGCGCTGGTTCATGCCCGACAGCGGCGCCCGGGCGCTCGCCGACGAGTTCGCCGACCACGTCCCGTGGTGGTCGCGCGACCTGCGCGACAACGCCGCCGACGGCCCGGCGATCTTCACCGGCGCCACCGAGGTCGCCTACGGCGTCGACTGGGTCTTCGCCGACCCCAACGCCGTACGTCCCCACGGCCGCGTGGGCGACTACCGCCTGGGGTATGCCGAGCCGCCACCCGGGCTGCGCATGGCCGACTGCATCGCCGCGTCCTGTGCGTACCCGCCGTTCTTCGCTCCGATGGTCCTCGACGGCTCGGCGATGGGGCTGACCGGCGGCCACCGCGGCCATGCCTCGCCGGGCGAGGTCGAGCAGATCCGGGCGCACATCGAGCTCACCGACGGCGGGATCTACGACAACCTCGCCCTGGAGCCGGTCTGGAAGGACCACCACGGCGTGCTCGTCAGCGACGGCGGCACCGTCTTCCGGGCCCGCACCACCCACACCCCGTGGGGGCAGATGCTGCGCATCCTCGGCATCGCCACCAGCGGCGGGCGCAACACCCGGCTGCGCTGGCTGCACGCCGGATTCGCCCGCGACGTGCTCGAGGGGGCCACGTGGGACCTCGCCGACGTCGTGCCCGACACCTACCCGCCGAAGGTCACCGAGCTCATCAACGCCATCCGCACCGACCTCGACGCGTTCTCCGAGGCCGAGCAGCAGGTCCTGGAGCGGCACGGCTACGTGGTCGCCGACGCCGCCGTCCACGCCCACGTGCCCGACCTCATCGTCCGCGACGCGCCGCTGCGCCCGCCGCACCCGGAGGTCGCCGACCCCGAGGTGGCCGCCCGAGCGCTGCGCGGCTCCTCCCGTCGCACCCTGCTCGGCCGCTTCTGAGCCCGCCCGCCGCGACTGTTGCCGGAAGACGGCGACTGGGGATCCGCCCTTCGCCAGCAACAGTGGAATTCAGGGGTCGACGACCAGCGACGTCGGCGGCTCCGCCCACGGCTCCGGCAGCCGTAACGGCCCGGCCCCCGGAACGATCGCCCCGAGCCGCGACGCGTGCCGGGCGCCGGTGCACTCCGGCAGCGCCGCCGGAGCCCCGTGCCAGGCGAAGTAGCCGAGCAGCGCCATCAGGCACGCCTCCTTGGCCTCCTCCGGTATGCCGAGCACTCCCGTCCCGCGCACCGTCCCGTCCCAGCGCGCCTCCAGCCGCCGCCGGAGGTGGCCGTTCGCGAACCCGCCGCCGGAGACGTACACCGTGCCGCAGTCGTGCTGGACCAGTGCCGCCGCGATCGTGGCCGCGGTCAGCTCCGCCAGCGTGGCCATCAGGTCGGCGCCGACCACCTCGGGGTGGGCCCATCGGTGCCGGTCCAGCCACGCGGGGCTGAAGTACTCCTTCCCGGTCGACTTCGGCGCCGGCCGGGTGAAGTACGGGTCGGCCAGCATCTCCGCCAGCAACTCCGGGGAGACGGTGCCGGTGGCGGCCAGGGCGCCGTCCTCGTCATACCCGTGGGGCAGGTCGAGCTCGCGGGCGAGCAGGTCCATCAGTCCGTTGCCCGGGCCCGTGTCGAACGCCACGGCGTCGTCCGGGCGCACCACCGTGAGGTTGGCGATTCCGCCGAGGTTGAGCGCGGCCGGCACATCGGCGGCGGCACCGCCGGCGGCACCGACGGCGCTGCCGGCGCTCCCCTCGGCGCCCGACCGCTCCCGCAGGAGCAGCACGTCGAGCAGCGAGACCAGCGGCGCCCCCTGCCCGCCGGCGGCGATGTCGCGGGCGCGCACGTCGGCGACCACCGGGGCGCCGGTCGCCTCGGCGATCCAGGCCGGCTGGCCCAGCTGCACCGAACCGAGCACCCGCCCGTCCTCGACGAGGTGGTAGAAGGTCTGCCCGTGCGAGACCACCAGGTCCACGCCGCCACTCCCGGGCTCCCGCGCAGCGCCCAGCTCCGGAGCCGCCAAGACCGCCTCCGGAGCCGCCAAGACCGCCTCCGGAGCCGCCGAGACCGCCTCCGGAGCCGCCGAGACCGCCTCCGGAGCCGCCGACACCGCTTCCCGAGCCGCCGACACCGCCGCCGCGGCGAACTCCCGCCCGACCGCCGTGTCGACCTCCGCCACCGTCCGGGCGGCGATCGGCGCCGGGGGCAGGGAGGCGACGAGGGCGGCATACGTCTGCTCGGCGTAGGGCGTGGTGCGGTGGGCGAGCAGGCGCAGCCGCACCCGGTCGCCGTCGCGGGTCAGCTCGGTCACGGCGGCGTCGATGCCGTCGAGCGAGGTGCCGGCCATGAGCCCGAGCACGATCACGCGGCCACCTCCGACAGGCCCCGAGCAAGCACCGGTCCATCCACCGCTTGGAGGGGTTGTTGCGGCTTCGTCACAACGCTCGAAAATCGTTGACAGTGCGTAACTTCACTGCGAAGGTTACCAACGGTCACCGGGAGGTCGCCCGGCGTGCCGGTCGTGGACGGATCGAGGAAACCCATGAAGCGCAGAATGGCAGTCACGGCAGCCGTGGTCACCGTCGGTGTCGCCCTCGCGGGGTGCGGCAACAGCCTCGGCTCCTCGTCGGGGCAGAGCGCCGCCGCGAGCGGCGGCTCGTCCGGCGGATCGGGCGGTTCCGCTGATTCCGGCGGATCCGGAGGCTCGGGCGGGTCCGGCGGCGGCCTCGGCGGCGCCACGAAGGGCACGCTGGACGTCTGGATCATGGACGGCACCAACGTCGACCAGGAGCAGTACTTCAAGGCCGTCGACCAGCAGTTCGAGGCCAAGCACCCGGGCGTGAAGGTCAACGTGCAGTTCGTGCCGTGGACCGCCGCGCACGACAAGTTCACCACGTCGGTCGCGGGCGGCAAGGGCCCGGACGTCGCCGAGATGGGCACGACCTGGAACCCCGAGTTCGCGGAAGCCGGAGCGCTGGCCGACCTGACCGGGCCGATGGAGTCCGACGGCGTCAAGGACTCGATGGTGCCGGGCAGCCTGCAGTCGACGATGTACCAGGGCAAGTACTACGGCGTCCCCTGGTATGCCGGGGTGCGGGCGATTGCCTACCGCAAGGACTGGTTCGACAAGCTCGGGCTGCAGCCGCCGAAGACGTGGGACGACCTGGTCAAGGTCGGCAACGTCATCAAGCAGAAGATGCCCGACGTGCAGCCGTTCGCCGTCGCCGGTGACTACGAGTACGAGCTGTACCCGTTCATCTGGGGTGCCGGTGGCGCGGTCGCCAAGCAGGAGGGCGGCAGGTGGGTCGGCACGATCAACAAGCCGGAGGCGGTCAAGGGCATCGAGTTCATGACCGGCCTGACGACCAAGCACCACTTCTCCCCGCAGGGCGCCGCGACCTGGGACGCCACCAACGTGGTGAAGAACTTCGAGCTCGGCCGCGTCGCGATGACCCCGCTGGGCCAGTGGGAGGTCGCCACGCTCTACAAGGACAAGCCGCAGCTCAAGGGCAAGATCGGCACGATCGTCTTCCCGACCCCCCAGGCCGGCGACAAGTCCGAGTCCTTCCTCGGCGGCTCGAACCTCGTGGTGTGGAACTCCTCGGACATGAAGCAGATGGCTTGGGACTGGGTCAAGCTCATGTCCTCGGCGAAGGTCCAGCTGCAGTGGGCCAACGACACCCGCTTCTTCCCGACGGTGAAGTCCGTGGTCGACAAGCCGGACTGGGCCGCCAGCCCCGAGATGCAGGCGTTCATCACCCAGTTCAAGCAGGGCCGCAACGTGCCGAGTGCTCCGGCGTGGGGCGCCGTGCAGGGTGACAAGGTGATCCCCAACATGGTCCAGTCCATCCTGACCGGACAGGCGAGCGTGCAGGACGCGGCCGACACGGCGAACAAGGAGATCGAGGCGAAGCTGAACAGCGGTGGCTGATGCCCTCGTCGAACCGACGCGGGAGCAGCGGGCGGACCGGGCGAGGCGGCGACGCCGCTTCGACCCGATGCCGCTGCTGCTCCTCGGGCCGGCGCTGGCCCTGATCGTCGGTCTGCTGCTCTACCCGCTGCTCGACACGCTGTGGCTCTCGCTGCACGAGGTCAGCCTGCGCGGCCTGGTCACCGGCGAGCTGCCGTGGACCGGCATACACAACTTCGTCACGCTGGTGCAGGACGGCTTCTTCTGGCAGGTCTTCCGCAACACCGTCGGCCTCGCGATCGCCTGCGTCGCCCTCACCATGGTGCTGGGCACCCTGGTCGCGCTGCTGATGGACCGGCTGCCCGCGTGGGCGCGCGTGCTGCTGTCGCTGGCGGTGCTGGTGCCCTGGGCCACCCCGAAGGTCGCCGCCACGATCGTGTGGAAGTGGATCTTCGACGACCAGAACGGCGTGTTGAACTGGGCGCTGAGTTCCGTGGGACTGCAGCAGTTCCTGCACTTCAACTGGTTCATCGACCCGTTGCGTGCCTTCGCGGTCATCACCGTGCTCATCGTCTGGCAGTCCTTTCCCTTCGTTGCCCTGTCCATGTATGCCGGGCTCCAGACCGTGCCGGGCGAGGTCCTGGAGGCGAGCCGGGTCGACGGGGCGAGCCCGTGGCGGGTGTTCTGGAGCATCAAGGTCCCGTTGCTGCGCCCGGTCATCGCGGTGCTGCTGATCCTGTCGACGATCTGGGACTTCAAGGTGTTCTCGCAGGTCTACGTGATGACCGGCGGCGGCCCGGCCCGGTCCACCTACGTGATCGGGCTGTACTCCTACCTGACCTCCTTCCGGTCGCACGACTTCGGCATGGGCGCCGCGCTCGCGGTGGTGATGCTCGTCGTGCTGCTCCTGGTCACCGGCGCCTACATCCGGGCGATGTTCCGCCAGGGGGAGCTGCGATGACAGGGAGCTGCGATGACAGGGAGCTGCGATGACAGGGGAGCTGCGATGACAGGAGAGTCGCGATGACGGGAGGGCAGGTATGACGACCGTGTCGGAGCCGCTGCGCGCGCAGGCGACGCGGCGGGTCGCCGGGCGACGCCGGTCCCGCCGGCGCCTGACGCGACGCACCGTCAGCGGCGTGCTGCTCACCCTCGCGGCACTGCTGGTCGCCGCGTTCGCGGTGTTCCCGTTCTACTGGATGGTCATCACCGCGCTGAAGCCGAGCAGCGAGATCTTCACCCGCACGCCGCTGTGGTGGCCGCACCACGCCACCTTCAGCCAGTTCCGTTCGGCGCTGGTCGGGCAGGGGATGGGCCGCTACTTCCTCAACACCCTCATCGTGGCCGGCTGCACCGTCGTGCTGTCGACCATCGCGGCGGGGCTGGCGGCACTGGCGGTCTCGCGCCTGCGGTTCCGGTTCCGCACCTCCGTCCTGGTGCTCGTGCTGGTGGTGCAGATGGTCCCGTTGGAGGCGCTCGTCATACCGCTGTTCATCATGATGAACCAGGCTGGCCTGTACAACACGCTCGCCAGCCTGGTCATCGCCTACATCACCTTCGCGCTGCCGTTCGCGATCTGGATGCTCAAGGGCTTCTACGACGCGATCCCGACCGAGCTCGAGGACGCCGCGATGGTCGACGGGTGCACCCGGGTCGGTGCGTACTGGCGGATCCTCGTGCCGCTCGTCGCGCCGGGGCTGGTGGCCACGAGCATCTTCGCGTTCATCGAGGCGTGGAACGAGTTCCTGCTGGCGCTGACGTTCCTGCAGGACGACAGCAAGTTCACCCTGCCGATCGCGCTGAACGCCTTCATCGGCGTCGAGGGGCAGACCCAGTGGGGGCCGCTCATGGCGGCCTCGGCGGTGTTCACCCTGCCGGTGCTCGTGTTCTTCATCCTCGTCCAGAAGCGCCTCGCCGGAGGCCTGGTGCAGGGAGCGGTCAAGACATGAGCGGTCCGCAGGAGCTCGCCCAGCAGTCGGACGCCCCGCCCGCGCCCACGGTGGACCCGCGGGTGGCCGGGGTGCTGCTCGTCGGGTTCGAGGGCACGACGGCGCCGGACTGGGTGCGCCGCTGGGCGGCCCAGGGGCTGGCCGGGGTGTGCCTGTTCGCGCGCAACTGCCTCTCCCCGGAGCAGGTCGCTGCGCTGGTCGCCTCGCTGCGGGCCGAGCGCCCGGAGCTGCTGGTGGCGATCGACGAGGAGGGCGGCGCGGTGACCCGGCTGGAGGCGCAGACCGGCTCGACGCTGCCGGGCAACGCGGTGCTCGGAGTGCTCGACGACCCGGCCGCCACCTCGGCGGCTGCGGCCGTCGCGGCGGACCGGCTGCGGGCGGTCGGGATCGACCTCAACCTCGCGCCGGTCGCCGACGTCAACGTCAACCCGCGCAACCCGGTGATCGGCACGCGGTCCTTCGGCGCGGACCCCGAGCTGGTCGCCCGGCACGTCGCGGCCTACGTGCAAGGCCTGCAGTCGCGCGGGGTGGCGGCGTGCGCCAAGCACTTCCCGGGGCACGGTGACACCTCGGTCGACTCCCACGTCGGCGTGCCCACCGTCGACCACGACCGGGTCACGCTCGAGGAGGTGGACCTCGCGCCGTTCCGCGCCGCGGTCTCGGCGGGGAGCCGGGCGATCATGACGGCGCACCTCCACGTGCCCGCGCTGGACAGCGCGCTCGCCACGTTGTCGCGGCCGATCCTGACCGGGCTGCTCCGTGAATCGCTCGGGTTCTCCGGTGTCATCGCGACCGACGCGCTGGAGATGCGGGCGGTCGCCGGGACGGTCGGGATCGCGGAGGGCGCCGCGCTGTCGCTCGCCGCCGGGGCGGACCTGGTCTGCACCGGGCTGCGGCAGGCACCCGGCCAGCTGGCCGCCGATGGTCTCCTGCGTGCGCTCGAGGACGGGCGACTGGCCGCGTCGCGGCTCGAGGAGGCCCGCGCGCGGGTGCGCGACCTGGCGGCGTGGTGCCTGGCCGGCCGACAAGCCCGGTATGCCGACCCGCCCCACCTCGACCTCGTCCAGGTCGTCCGCGGGGCCGCCGTGCGCCACGACCCGCACGGCCGGCTGCCGCTGTCGGCTCCCGTCGTGGTGGCCGAGGTCAGCAGTCCGGTCTTCACCGGGACCGGGGGAGCGGGCGCACAACTGGGGCCGGCTCTGGCGGTGCGGTTGGATGGCCACGCCGCTGGCGGTGCCGGTGCAGGACAGCCGGCTCGGTCCTCGGCCGAGGCCGTCGAGAGCGGGTCCGTCGTGGCCGGACCGCTCGTGGCCGGCCCCGTCGTGACCGGGCCCGTCGTCACCGTGCCCGTCCACGGCGAGCCGGCCCGCGTCGGCGAGGCGCTCGCGGCCGCCCGGGACGCCGCCCTCGTCGCGGTGGTGCGCGACCTGTCGACCGCTCCCGCCAGCCGGGAGGCCCTCGACCGGCTGCTGGCCGAACGCCCCGACACGGTGGTCGTGCTGACCGGCTTGCCGGGCGACGTCTCGCTGTTGCCGCCCGGCTGCGCCCACGTCGCGGTCCACGCCCCGGGCGCCACGCACCTCGCTGTCGCGGCCGAACTGCTGACCCGCTGAGCGGTCCCGCATACTGGAGTCGTGCGGCAGGGAACTGAGGTGCGCTTCTCCGGCGCCGTCGATGCGACCCCGCACACCAGGGGCTCCACCGCCGGTCCGAGCGTGCAGCGCGAGGCCCTCGAGGCGCTCGCCGCCATGGTGCGCCGCGGCAACGTCGTGGTCCTCACCGGCGCGGGCATGTCGACCGACTCGGGCATCCCGGACTACCGCGGCCCGGACGGCAAGCGTCGCGTCACGCCCATGACGTATGGCGAGTTCGTCACCTCGGCGCCCGGGAGGCAGCGGTACTGGGCGCGCAGCTACGTCGGGTGGCGGCGGTTCCGGTCGGCCCGGCCGAACGTCAGCCACCACGCCGTCGCCGAGCTCGAGCGCCGGGGGCTGAGCCGGACCGTCATCACGCAGAACGTCGACGAGCTGCACCAGAAGGCCGGCGCCCGCGAGGTGATCGAGCTGCACGGCACGCTCGACCGGGTGGTCTGCCTGACCTGCGGCGAGGCGTACCGCCGTGACGACATCCAGGCGTGGCTGACCGAGGCCAACCCCGGGTTCGACCAGGCGGCCGGCGGATCCATCCGGCCGGACGGCGACGTCGACCTGCCGCCGGAGGCGATCGACGGGTTCCGCGCGCCGCGCTGCCTGCTGTGCGGGGAGGACCAGCTCAAGCCGGACGTCGTCTTCTTCGGCGAGTCCGTGCCGAAACCGTTGGTGGCGCAGTGTTTCGACCACGTCGAGCAGTGCAGCGGCGTGCTGGTGCTCGGGTCGTCGCTGGCGGTGATGTCCGGCTACCGGTTCGTGCGGCGCGCGCACCGGCTCGGGATCCCGGTCGCGATCGTCACGCGTGGCTGGTCCCGGGGTGATGGCGAGGCGACGGTGCGGCTCGACGCGCCGCTGGGGGAGACGCTCACCGGGCTGCTCGAGCTGGTCTGAGCCGGGCGGCCGTGTTGCGCCACACCGGGCCGGTGTTGCAGCCGGGGCTCGGTGCGGGAAACCGGCCCGCGCCGGCGTGTTGTGCCGCCGGGCCGGCGTTGCAGCCGGGGCTCGGTGCGGGAGACCGGCCCGCGCGGGCGTGTTGTCCCACCGGGCCGGCGTGTTGTGCCGCCGGGCCGGTGTTGCAGCCGGGGCTCGGTGCGGGAAACCGGCCCGCGTCGGCGTGTTGTGCCGCCGGGCCGGCGTTGCAGCCGGGGCTCGGTGCGGGAAACCGGCCCGCGCCGGCGTGTTGTGTCACCGGGCCGGTGTTGCGACCGGGGCTCGGTGCGGGAAACCGGCCTGCGCCGGCGTGTTGTGTCACCGGGCCGGCGTTGCAGCCGGGGCTCGGTGCGGGAGACCGGCCCGCGCCGGCGTGTTGTGCCGCCGGGCCGGTGTTGCTACCGGGGCTCGGTGCGGGAGACCGGCCCCCAGGCTGGGCCCCGCCCCTCAGCTGCCGACGATTCGCCGGCCGCTCGACCCACGAGCGACATCACCGCGGGTGGATGCTGGACCTCGTGACACCATCTCCGCCCGCCCGCCTCGTCAAGGTCAGCACGCCGGTGATGCGCCGAGCCGCCGGCCACCGGCTGCTGCCGATCTGGGCCGTGCTCCGGCACGTCGGCCGCACGAGCGGCGCCACCTACGAGATCCCGATCGCCGTCCTGGTCACGCCGGACAGCTTCGTGATCGGGATGCCGTGGGG
>NZ_DASSTI010000076.1:0-5007 GCF_035708005.1 Segeticoccus sp.
GTGACCGGTCAGCGGCAGCACCGAGGGCCACGACGAGGTGTCGACGCCCTCGAGGCGCAGGTGGGTGATCTGCCCGCGCTGCGGCGCCAGCCCCAGCTCGACGCCGACCGGCTGGAGGAGCTCCGCCGTCCAGGCCCCGGCGGCGAGGACCACCGCGTCAGCGGCCAGCGGCTCGCCGTCGACCTGCACGGTCCCACCGCCGGTCACGGTCGCGTTCCCGCGGACCGTCCGCGCGCCCCGCGCGGCGGCGGCCTGCAACAGCCCCTGCCGCAGGCTGCGGCCGTCGACCCGCGCGCCGCCGGTCACGTGCAGCGCCGCGAGCCCGGGTGCCAGTGGCGGGAACAGCCGTCGCGCCCCGGCCTCGTCGACCCGCTCGACCGTGCCGGCCACGTCCGAGCCGGCCGTCCGGCGGCGGATCCGCTCCTCCGCCTCGTCCAGTTCGGCCGGGTTCGGGCTGACCACCAGGGAGCCGGTGCGGCGGAAGTCGACCGCCGCTGTGCCCGCGGAGGACAAGCGCTCCAGGAGGGTGGGGTAGTAGGCCGCGCCCTCGGCATACAGCTCGTAGTAGGGACCGCTCGAGGAGGAGCTCCACGGCTGGACGATGCCCGCGCCGGCCGCGGTGGCGACGCCTGCGCGGTCGGCGTCCACCACGGTCACGGGCACGCCGCGGCGGGCGAGGGCGAAGGCGGTCGAGGCGCCGGCGACACCGGAGCCGACCACGGCGACGTGCGGCAGGGGAGGAGTGCTCACCCGCCGACGTTCTCACGAGCGGTGGTTGCGGCCCTCAGCACGTCCCAGAGGCCCCACGGGCCACAGCAGCCCCGTCGCGCGCGATAACAGCCGGATTCGCGGGCCGCAAAGTGGAAGTTATCCACAGGTCTTTGGTAGACAAGAGTTTCCCCAGACGCCGCGGGCCCCGGCGCTCCCCGGTGCCGTCGCGCACCACCGGCTGCCTGCGTGCCGCGTCCGGGTGGCTGTCTCACGTTGTGTGGACCGGCAGGAGTGCGTCGAGTTCGGCTCGCGACCGTCCCCGCCGGTCCACCCCGACCGCGTCCGATTCGAGCTCCGGGAGGACCGATGCCTGACCTGTTCATCGACGGGACCTGGCGCGCCGCCAGCGACGGCGGCACCCGCACCATCAGCTGCCCCGCCGACGGCAGCACCGTCGGCACCGTCGACGAGGCGACCGCCGAGGAGGCCCGCGCCGCGGTCTCCGCTGCCCGGAAGGCGTTCGACGCGGGCCCGTGGCCCACGACGCCGAGCCCGGAGCGCGCCGCGCTGCTGTTCCGCCTCGCCGACCGCCTGGCCGCCGAGAAGGACGAGGTCGCCCGGCTCGAGGCGCTCGACACCGGCAAGCGGTTCGTCGAGGCGCAGATCGACATGGACGACATCGTGGGCGTCTTCCGCCACTTCGCGTCCCTGGCCCAGTCCGACGTGGGCCGCGTCGTCGACACCGGTATGCCGGGAGTCTCCAGTCGCGTGGTCCACGAGCCGGTCGGGGTGTGCTCGTTGATCACGCCGTGGAACTACCCGCTGCTGCAGACCTCCTGGAAGGTCGCGCCGGCGCTCGCGGCGGGGAACACGTTCGTGCTCAAGCCCAGCGAGCTCACGCCGCACACCGCCATCTGGCTGGTGCGGACGCTCGACGAGCTCGGGCTGCCGAAGGGGGTCGCGAACCTCGTCCTCGGCTCGGGGGCCACCGTCGGCGCGGCAATGACCGACGACCCGGGGGTGGACCTGGTCTCCTTCACCGGCGGGCTGGTGACGGGCCGGCGGATCATGGCCGCTGCGGCGCCGACGGTGAAGCGGGTCGCGCTGGAGCTGGGCGGCAAGAACCCGAACGTGGTCTTCGCCGACGCCGACCTGCCGGCCGCGATCGACAACGCGCTCACGGCGATCTTCCTCGACTCGGGGCAGGTGTGTTCGGCCGGCTCCCGGCTCATCGTCGAGGAGTCGGTGCACGACCAGGTCGTCGCCGAGCTGGTCCGGCGGGCGGGGCAGATCCGCCTCGGTGGGCCGTTCGACGAGGACGCCGAGACCGGACCGCTGATCAGCGGCGACCACCTCAAGAAGGTGCAGGCCTACGTCGAGAACGCGGTCGCGGAGGGCGCCCAGCTGCTCGTCGGCGGCACCACCCCGGACGACCCGGCCCTGGCCGACGGGCACTACTTCCTGCCGACCGTGCTCGACGGCTGCCGCAGCGAGATGCGTTGCGTGCAGGACGAGTCGTTCGGTCCGGTGGTGACGGTGGAGACGTTCTCCGGGGACACCCGCGAGGCCGCGGAGGACGCCGCCGTCGCCCTCGCCAACGACACCATCTACGGCCTCGCCGGAGCGGTGTGGACCGAGAACGCCGGCCGGGCCGAGCGGGTCGCGAACCGGCTGCGGCACGGCACGATCTGGATCAACGACTACCACCCCTACGTGCCCCAGGCCGAGTGGGGCGGCTTCAAGCAGTCCGGCGTCGGCCGCGAGCTCGGCCTCGCCGGGCTGGAGGAGTACCGCGAGGCCAAGCACATCTGGCACAACACGAAGCCGGCCAAGGCCGGCTGGTTTTCAGACACCAAGGAGGATGCGTGACCGAGCAGACCTGGGACTACGTCATCGTCGGAGGGGGCTCGGCCGGCTCGGCCCTGGCCAACCGGCTCAGCGCCGACCCCGGCACGACGGTCCTCGTCCTCGAGGCGGGCCGCAGCGACTTCCTCTTCGACCCGTTCATCCACATGCCGGCCGCACTGCCCTACCCGATCGGCAACCGGCTCTACGACTGGAAGTACGAGTCCGAGCCGGAGCCGCACATGGGCGGCCGGCGCGTCTACCACGCCCGCGGCAAGGTCCTCGGCGGCTCCAGCTCGATCAACGGCATGATCTTCCAGCGGGGCAACCCGATGGACCTCGAGCGCTGGTCCCACGACGAGGGCATGGAGAACTGGGACTACGCCCACTGCCTGCCCTACTTCAAGCGCATGGAGACCTGCGTCGCCGGCGCCGACGCCTGGCGCGGCGGCTCCGGCCCACTCATCCTGGAGCGCGGGCCGGCCGACACCCCCCTGTTCGGCGCGTTCTTCGAGGCCGTGCAGGAGGCCGGCTACCCGCTCACCGACGACGTGAACGGCTACCGCCAGGAAGGCTTTGCCAAGTTCGACCGCAACGTGCACCGGGGCCGCCGACTGAGCGCAGCCCGGGCATACCTGCACCCCGTGCAGAACCGCAAGAACCTGACCATCGAGACGCTCGCGATGGTGACCGGCCTTCGTACGGAAGGGAACCGGGTCACCGGCGTGGACTTCCTGCGCGGCGGCAAGCTGCACCGGCACGCCAAGGCGCGCGAGGTCATCCTGTGCGGTGGTGCGTTCAACTCCCCGCAGCTGCTGCAGCTGGCCGGGATCGGCAACGTCGCCGAGTTGCAGCAGCTCGGCATCGCCGCCATTGCTGATGTACCGGGCGTGGGGGAGAACCTGCAGGACCACCTCGAGGTCTACATCCAGCACGCGAGCAAGCAGCCGGTGTCGATCGCGCCCTGGCTGAAGCGTCGCCACATGCCGCGCATCGGGTTGGAGTGGTTGATGCGCAAGGGCGTTGGCGCGAGCAACCACTTCGAGGCGGGCGGGTTCATCCGCAGCAACGACGAGGTCGCCTGGCCAAACGAGATGTTCCACTTCCTGCCCATCGCCATCCGGTATGACGGCTCGCAGCCGGCTGCCGAGCACGGCTACCAGGTGCACATCGGGCCGATGTTCTCCGATGTGCGGGGCACGGTGAAGATCAAGAGCCGGGACCCGTTCGAGCACCCGGCGATCCGGTTCAACTACCTCTCGACCGAGAACGACCGCCGCGAGTGGATCGAGATGATCCGCGCCGCACGCAACATCCTCGAGCAGCCGGCGTTCGCCCCGTTCAGCGCGGGTGAGATCTCGCCGGGGCCGTCGGTGCAGACCGACCAGGAGATCCTCGACTGGGTCGCTCGCGACGCCGAGACTGCGCTGCACCCCTCCTGCACCGCCAAGATGGGCACCGGCGAGGGCAGCGTCATCGATCCGAGCACGATGCGGGTGCACGGCGTGGACGGACTGCGGGTCGTCGACGCCTCGGTGTTCCCCTACGTCACGAACGGCAACATCTACGCGCCGGTGATGATGGTCGCCGAGAAAGCCGCCGACCTCATCATGGGCAACACGCCGCTGGCGCCGTCGCACGTGCCGTTCTACCGGCACAGCGAGGGCATGCCCCTCTACCCCCAGGGTGACCCGCGCAACGACGCCTGGGACGCCACGACCAACCCGCCCAGCGCCGCCGGGGCCAATCCCGCGCCGGCGCGCAAGGTCTCGACCCCGGAGGCGTCATGAGCAGCACCACCGTGAACGGCCAACCCACCGGAAGCCCGCCCACACCGCCGGAGGTCGGGGCGCCGAAGGGCGCGCGCCCCGAGATGAACAAGCCCGTGTTCATCGGCTCGGCGGTCGGCATCCTCGCCATCGCCGGCTGGGCCCTGATCGCCCCCCAGCACGCGGCCGGTGTGCTCGGCACCGTCGTCGGCTGGATCGCCGGCGGTTTCGGCTGGTTCTACATCGCGCTGGCCACCGTGGTGCTGGGCTTCGTGATCTACCTCGGCCTGTCCCGGTTCGGGCACATCCGCCTCGGCCCGGCGCACTCGCGCCCGCAGTACACGACGTTCTCGTGGGCCGCGATGCTCTTCGCGGCGGGCATCGGCACCGACCTGATGTTCTTCTCGGTGGCCGAGCCCGTGACGCAGTACCTGCACCCGCCGGTCGGCAAGGGCGGCACGATCGAGGCCGCCCGCGAGGGCGCCGTGTGGACGATGTTCCACTACGGCATCAGCGGCTGGGCGATGTATTCGCTCATGGGGATCGCGCTGGGTTTCTTCGCCTACCGGCTGGGCCTGCCGCTGGCGGTCCGCTCGGCGCTCTACCCGATCTTCGGCAAGCGGCTCGACGGCGCGCTCGGCCAGGGCGTCGACACCGCCGCCGTGCTGGGCACCATCTTCGG
>NZ_DASSTI010000077.1:0-21575 GCF_035708005.1 Segeticoccus sp.
GGCTTCCGGTGCCTGGCAGCGCCTCGAAGACGAGCGAGGTCTCGGCGTGGACGACGCCCGGGCGGTTGGTGAGGTGGTCGAGCACGAAGTCCCGCAGCGCGTCGGAGGACTCGGCGGCGACGTGGACGAGGTAGTCGGTCGCCCCGCTGAGGTGGAAGGTCGCCAGGACACCCGGCAGGGCCGGCACCTCGGCGC
This sequence comes from Segeticoccus sp., assembly GCF_035708005.1. Taxonomy (NCBI): domain Bacteria; kingdom Bacillati; phylum Actinomycetota; class Actinomycetes; order Micrococcales; family Intrasporangiaceae; genus Segeticoccus; species Segeticoccus sp. The sequence continues at coordinate 196 of NZ_DASSTI010000077.1, forward strand.
GGAACTGCTCGAAGTGGTCGCGCTGGTGCCCGCCGAACCGCACCGCGACCATCGCCTGGACCGGGCGCCCGAGAGCGGCGGGATCGATGTCGGCGTGGATGCCGCGGATGACGCCCCGCTCCCGCAAGGCGCGCACCCGCGCGATGCAGGTGGACTCGGCGATCCCGGCCGCCCGGGCGAGCACGGTGTTGGGCGACCGGCCATCACGCGCCAGCAGCTCGACGAGCAGTGCATCGACCTCGTCGAGCCCGCGAGGTCGTGGGGTGGGAGCGGGACCGGGCGGTCGGCGGGAGGGTGCTTTCTTCGGCACGCGGGCGAGCGTACTCCGGCATACCGCAGAATTCACGCTGACAATGCGATGTAGCGCAGGTCCTGCGGAACCCTTCCCTGTTTTCCGCATCTGCTTCACCATCGGGGCATGGCCACCAGCTCATCCTCACCCGACACCCGTGCCGTCCATGCCGGCCGCGACGACCTCGCGGCGCTCGGCGTGCACGTGCCGCCGATCGACCTGTCCACGACCTACCCGCTGCCGGACGTGCAGCACGGCGGGGACTCCTACGAGGTGCTCGCGACCGGGCACCGACCCGGCGCGCAGGACAGCTACGTCTACCAGCGGCTGTGGAACCCCACCGTCGCCCGGTTCGAGGGGGCGCTGGCCGAGCTCGAGTCCTGCGCCGAGGCGGTCGCCTTCGCCTCCGGTATGGCGGCCCTCACCGCGACCCTGCTCGCCACCGTGGCGGCCGGGAAGCCGCACGTCGTGGCGGTGCGACCGCTCTACGGCGGCACCGACCACGTGCTCGCCACCGGGCTGCTCGGAACGCGGGTGAGCTGGGCGACGGCCGCGACGGTCGCGGAGTCGATCCGCGGCGACACCGGTCTCGTCGTCGTGGAGACTCCGGCCAACCCGAGCCTGGAGCTGGTCGACCTGTCCGCGCTCGTGTCGGCGGCCGGATCCGTGCCCGTCGTGGTGGACAACACCTTCGCGACGCCGGCGCTGCAGAACCCCGCGCGGCACGGCGCGAGGCTGGTGCTGCACTCGGCGACGAAGTACCTCGGCGGCCACGGCGACGTCATCGCGGGCGTGGTGGCGTGCACTGAGGAGTGGGCCGAGCGGATCCGGCAGGTCCGCGCGGTGACCGGCGCGCTGCTGCACCCCACGGCCGCGTACGAGCTGCACCGCGGCCTGCAGACCCTCCCGGTCCGCGTGCGGGCCCAGCAGGCCGGGGCGGAGAAGGTCGCCGGCTGGTTGTCGTCGCACCCGGCAGTGGAGTCCGTGCGCTACCCCGGCCTGCCCGGCTGCGACCCGCACGGCCTGGTCGGCCGACAGATGGCCGGGCCCGGCGGGATGCTCGCGTTCACCGTCGTCGGCGGGCACGACGCCGCTGCCGCGGTGGCGGGCCGGTGCCGGCTGATCACACACGCCGTCTCGCTCGGCGGCGTCGACACCCTGATCCAGCACCCGTCCTCGCTGACCCACCGGCCGGTCGCGGCCGACGCCAGACCGGACGGTGGGCTGCTGCGGCTGTCCCTGGGCCTGGAGGACCCCTCCGACGTGATCGCCGACCTGCAGCAGGCCCTGTCGCGGCTGCCCGCGCAGGCCTGACCCGCCACCCCAACCTGCCGATCTAGGGGGAATCCGCGCGATCTCGGGACTTTGCGAGCAGCAGAGTCCCGAGATCCGCGGGAAAGTCCCGAGATCGGCGGGAAAGTCCCGAGATCGGGAGGGTCGCGAAGGGAGTCAGGACTTCTTGGCGGCCTTCTTCGCGGTTGACTTCTTCGTCGTCTTGCGGGCGGTCTTCTTCGCCCCGCGCTTGCGCGTGCTCGGACCCTTGGCCCGCTTCTCGGCGAGCAGCTCGAAGCCCCGCTCGGGGGTGATCGTGGCCGGGTCGTCGTCCTTGCGCAGGGTGGCATTGGTCTCGCCGTCGGTGACGTAGGGACCGAACCGGCCGTCCTTGACCACCACCGGCTTGCCGCTGGCGGGGTCCTCGCCGAGCTCCTTCAGCGGGGCCGCCGAGGCGGCCCGGCCGCGCCGCTTGGGTTCGGCGTAGATCTTCAGCGCCTCCTCCAGGGTGATGCTGAACAGCTGGTCCTCGCTGGTCAGCGACCGGGAGTCGGTGCCCTTCTTCAGGTAGGGGCCGTAGCGCCCGTTCTGCGCGGTGATCTCCTCACCGGAGTCGGGGTCGGCACCGACCACTCGGGGCAGGCTGAGCAGCTTCAGCGCCGTGTCGAGGTCGATCGTGGCCAGGTCCATGTCCTTGAACAGGCTGGCCGTCTTGGGCTTGACCTTCGCCTTGCCCTTGGCCGGCTTGCCGTCGGCTTCGGACTCCGGCAGCACCTCGGACACGTAGGGCCCGTAACGGCCGGCCTTGGCGACGATGTCACGCCCGGTCTGCGGGTCCTGCCCGAGCACGCGACCGTCGTCGGCGGCCGCCTCGAGCAGCTCGCGTGCCTTGGCCGGCGTCATCTCATCCGGCGCGATGTCGTCCGAGACGGTGGCGCGCCGGGGCTTGGCCTGCCCAGCCGCGGCCTCGTCGGTGACCTCGCCGGTGGCCGGGTCCACCCCGGCAGGGGTGACCTGCTCGACGTAGGGACCGTAGCGACCCACCCGCACGACCATCCCGTCGCCGAGGTCGACGGTGGAGATCTCGCGTGCGTCGATCTCCCCGAGGTCCTCCACCAGCTGGCGCAGCCCCTCGGCGTTGGTGGCCTGGTCGCCGAAGTAGAACCGCTGCAGCCACTTGACCCGTTGCTGGTCGCCACGGGCGATGGCGTCGAGGTCCTCCTCCATGGATGCCGTGAAGTCGTAGTCGACCAGCCGAGGGAAGTGCTCCTCCAGCAACCGGGTCACCGCGAACGCCAGCCAGGTGGGCACCAGCGCGGTGCCCCGCAGCCGCACGTAGCCGCGGTCCTGGATGGTGCCCACGGTGGCGGCATACGTCGAGGGTCGGCCGATGCCCTTCTCCTCCATCGCCTTGATCAGGGTGGCCTCGGTGTACCGCGCCGGCGGGGTGGTCTCGTGTCCGTCCGCCGCGGCCCGCAGCACGTCGAGCCCCACACCCTCGCCCAGCTTGGGCAGGCGCCGGTCACCCTCGCCCTGGGCAGCCGCGCGACGCTCCTCCTCGTCGCGCCCTTCCTCGTAGGCGGCCAGGAACCCACGGAAGGTGATCACGGTGCCACTGGCGGTGAACTCCACCGCCTGCTCCCCGGCGTCGGTGCGCACCGTGCCGCCGAGCCGGACCGTGGCGGTCGAGCCGCGCGCATCGGCCATCTGTGAGGCCACGGTGCGCTTCCAGACCAGCTCGTAGAGCGCGAACTCGTCCCCGCGCAGCTCACCCGCCACCTGCGCCGGGGTGCGGAACCGGTCCCCCGCCGGACGGATCGCCTCGTGCGCCTCCTGGGCGTTCTTCACCTTCTTCTCGTACCGGCGAGGGGCCTCGGGGACGTACTCGGCGCCATACAGGTCCCGCGCCTGGCTGCGCGCCGCCGTGAGGGCGGACTCCGACAGCGTCGTGCTGTCGGTGCGCATGTAGGTGATGTAGCCGTTCTCGTACAGTCGCTGGGCCACCCGCATCGCGTTCTTGCTGGTCATCCGCAGCTTGCGGCCCGCCTCCTGCTGCAGCGTCGAGGTGGTGAACGGCGCGGCCGGACGCCGCGTGTAGGGCTTCTCCTGCACGCTGGACACCCGCACCGACGCCTGCGGCAGGGCCGCCGCGATCGCCGTGGCGGCCGCCTCGTCCAGGTGCACCAGCTCCTGCTTGACCGAGGCCTTGAGCACCCCGTCGTCGCCGAAGTCACGGCCGACGGCGACCCGGCGCCCGTCGACCGCCGTCAACCGGGCGGTGAACGCCTGCCCGGCGCTCTGCCCGGGGGCGAACTCCCCCTCCACGTCCCAGTAGGACGCCGCGCGGAACGCCATCCGCGCCCGCTCCCGCTCGACCACCATCCGCGTGGCGACGGACTGCACCCGGCCGGCCGACAGCCCCTGGCGCACCTTGCGCCACAGGACCGGGCTCACCTCGTAGCCGTAGAGCCGGTCCAGGATCCGCCGCGTCTCCTGGGCGTCCACCAGACGGTTGTCCAGTTCGCGGGTCTCGTTCGCGGCCCGCAGGATCGCCTCACGGGTGATCTCGTGGAAGACCATGCGACGCACCGGCACCTTGGGCTTGAGCACCTCCAGCAGGTGCCAGGCGATCGCCTCGCCCTCGCGGTCCTCATCGGTGGCGAGCAGCAGCTCGTCGGCGTCCTTGAGCAGCCGCCGCAGCTCGGCGACCTTCTTCTTCTTGTCCGGGTCCACGACGTAGTAGGCGTCGAAGCCGTTGTCCACGTCCACGGCGAAGCGGCCGTAGGGACCCTTCTTCATGTCCGCCGGGAGTTCGCTCGGGTTGGGCAGGTCGCGGATGTGACCGACACTCGCGTCGACCGCGTAGTCCTTGCCCAGGTACTCGCCGATCTTCTTCGCCTTCGCGGGCGACTCGACGATGACGAGCTTGCGTCCGGTAGTTGCTGGCACTGCGTGACCCCTTCATTCCGATCCCACGTGCAGCGGATTCGTCGCTGCTCGGACGTGGCGATGCGCCTAGACGGTAACCCCTGTGACGCGGTGCCCTATGCCCGGGAGCCGTCAGACGGCGGCGTGATCCCGGTCATGCCCGCCCACGGAGTCATGCCCGCCCACGGAACCGTGGGACACGGGTGGCGCGGTGTGAAGCGACGGCCGGCCGGGTAGGACGGCGGCATGCGCAGCGCGGGCGTCGTCGACCGGTTTCCGGACCTGCGGGTACTGGTGGTCGGGGACCTCGCACTGGATGACTGGCTCGAGGGGGAAGGGACCCGTCTGTGCCGGGAGGCACCCGTGCCGGTCGTGGACGTCGACCGGACCCGGCACGTGCCCGGGTGTGCCGCCAACGTGGCCGCGAACGCCGCGGCGCTGGGGGCGCACACCCGGCTGCTGGGCCTGATCGGGGCGGACGCCGACGGCGAGCTCCTGCGGGAGGCCGTCCGTCGCGCCGGCATCGACGCCGAGGGCCTCGTCACCGCCCCGGGCCACCGCACGACCGCCAAGCGACGGCTGCTCTGCGGCGGCCGGATGGTCGCCCGGTTCGACCAGCAGGACCACCACCCGTGGGCTGCGGGGGCCGTGGCGCAGCTCGCTGAACGGGTCCGTGCGACGGCTCCGCGAGCGGATGTGCTGCTGGTCGGCGACTACGGCGACGGAGTCGTCAGCCGCGCGGTCCGCGACGCGGTCAGTTCGGTCCGGTCCCGCCTGCGCGGTCCGCTGCTGGTCGACGCCCACGACCTGCGGCCCTGGGCCTCCTGCCGGCCCACCGCGGTCACCCCCAGCGCCCAGGAGGCGCTCGCCGTCCTCGAGCACGAGTCCGGCGAGCGAGCTGGACTGCTGGACATCGATGCCCGCGACCTGCTGCGCCGCACCGGCGCGGACCTCGTCGCGGTGACGCTGGACACCGATGGCACCGTGCTGCACCGCGCGGGCGCCCCGCCGCACCGGACGCGGCCCACGCGTCCCGCCGAGCACACCACCGGTGCCGGCGACACGTTTCTCGCGGTGTTCGGCCTGGCCCTGGCGGCCGGCGCCGAGCCCGGGGCGGCGGCTGACCTGGCGCAGCAGGCGGCGGACCTCGTGGTGGCCGAGCCCGAGACCGCGGTATGCCGGCACGCCGACTTGGCGCGCCGGCTCTCACCCGGGCGGCCCCGCCGGGTGCTCACCGCCTCCGAGGTGCACGACCTCGTCGAGCGGCGCCGGGCACGCGGGGACCGGATCGCCTTCACCAACGGCTGCTTCGACCTGATGCACTCCGGGCACGCGGCCTACTTGGAGCAGGCTGCCGACCTCGCCGACGTCCTCGTCGTCGGGGTGAACAGCGACGCCAGCGTCCGCCGGCTGAAGGGCCCCGACCGGCCGGTGCTGCCCGAGGAGGAACGGGTCCGCCTGCTGGCGGCGCTCGCCGCCGTCGATGCGGTCACGGTCTTCGACGAGGACAGCCCCACCGACCTGATCGAGCTCATCCGCCCGGACGTGTACGTCAAGGGCGGGGACTACACCCCCGAGATGCTGCCCGAGTGCCCGCTCGTGCGCCGGCTCGGCGGGGAGGTCCGGATGGTCGACTACGTCGCCGACCACTCCACCAGCAGTGTCATCGACCGGATCCGGGTCCGTGCGGGAGCGGCGTCGTGACGGCGCTGCCAGCGGAGGGGCACCTTCCGGGCGTCCATCGCATCGTGGCCCTGCGCGCGAACGGGATCGGCGACTTCGTCGTGGCCGTGCCGGCGCTGGCGGCGCTGCGGTGCGCCTATCCCGCGGCGGAGCTGACGATCATCGGCAACGAGTGGCTGCCGGAGTTCCTCCACGACCGGCCGGGGCCCTGGGACCGTGTGCTGGTCGCCCCACACGCCCCCGGGTTGCGCGACCTGCCGCCGGACGCCGAGGACGGCGAGGACGTGGCGCCGTTCGTCGAGGCGGAGCGTGCTCGCTCACCGGAGCTCGCGGTGCAGCTGCACGGTGGTGGCGGCACGAGCAACCCCTTCCTGCTGCGGCTCGGCGCCACCGTCACGATCGGCGCCCGGGCGCCGGGCGCGCCCGCCCTCGACCGCACCACCGGCTACGCCGGGCACCGCAACGAGGTGCTCCGCTGGCTCGAGGTGGTGGGCCTGGTCGGCGCCACGGTCTCGGGGGTAGAGGCGTTGGAACCTCGCATCGGCGTGACCCCGACGGACCTGGCCGAGAGCGATGGCCTGCGCCCCGGGGGACCGTTCGCGGCGCTGGCGGTCGGCGCGCGCGACCCGCGACGGCGGTGGAGCCCCCGCCGATTCGCCGCGGTCGCAGACCATCTCGCGGCGTGTGGGCTTCCCTCGGTGCTCGTCGGTGGTGAGCAGGACCGCGAGACCGCCGCCCGGGTGGACGGCCTGTCCGCGGCCCCCTGCGTCGACCTGACCGGCAAGCTCTCCCTCGGTGGGACGCTTGGCCTGCTGCACCGGGCCCGGCTGTTCGTCGGCAACGACTCCGGGCCGCGGCACCTCGCGGTCGCCGCCGGGACGCCGACGGTCGGCATCTTCTGGGTGGACAACGCCCTGACCTTCGGGCCGCTCGTGGGGCCACACCGCATCGCCGTCTCGCACCGGGAGCACTGCCCCTCCTGCGGCCGCCCGCAACGGCACCAGCGGTGCGTGCACGACGAGTCGTTCGTCGACGACGTCGAGGCGGCCGAGGTCCTGTCGCTGGCGGAGGAGCTGCTGGACGGCCACGAGCACCACCACCGGCTCACCCTGTCACCTCGCTGACACTCACCGAGCGGGTCGGCCCGGGCCCCACCCGAGCCGGCAGTGGGTCAGGAGACCAGCAGCCCATCGGCGATCAGCTCACGAATCCTCGGAAGTGATTGCGACCGAACCGAACTCGCGTCGGCATCCACGAGGGTGGCGATTGCGTCGAGGGCTTGGCGTGCCGTCAACTGTCCGTCGCACACCCCGACGAACGCCGCCAGCACGGTGTCGGCGCGGAACACCCGCCGCAGGCCGCCGCCCTGCCGGATGAGGATGACGTGGGGATCCGGCGCCCCGGGGCGCCCGTGCCGCTCCTCGGTGACGTCGGGCGCGCACCGCCAGGCCGTCGACAGCACCGCCTCGTCCCCGTGCTCGGCCAGCCACGTCCGGGCTCGTATGCCGTCCAGCACCGTGGGACCCATGGGTGCGGCCACCGGCCCGGTCACCTCGACGAGGTCACGCCACGGCGCCCGATCGGTCGCGGGTCGGTGCAGCGTGATGATCCCGAACCCGATCGAACGCACACCGCGAGCTGCGAAGTCGGCCAGCCACGCGGCATACATCTGCCCGTGCGCGGGTGAGCCGGGCACGTGGCCGGCATCACGCGCCCAGGTCTCGGCGTACTCTGCCGGGTCCTGCACCTCCCGCTGCACCACCCAGGCGTCCAGCCCGGTGCCCTCGAGCCACGACGAGACCACCTCGCGCCAGTCCTCGGGCCGCCCGTCGGGCGCCTCCGACATCTCCCAGTTGCCGAGGAACTGCGCCATTCCGTCGGGTGCCAGGTGGTCGGACACGGCGCGGACGAGGCCGGCGACGGCGGCGTCGCCGACGAGCCCTGCGTCGCGGTACTCGTAGCGGGTCTCGCCCGGGAGCCGCGGTGTGATGACGAACGGCGGGTTGCTCACCACCAGGTCGAAGCCCTCTCCCGCCACCGCCGCGAACATGTCGCTCGGGCGAAGGTCGAGCGTGACCTCGTTGAGCGCGGCGTTGAACCGGGCGAACGACAGCGCCCGCTCGGAGATGTCAGTCGCCACGACCTCGGCGCAGTGGGTGGTCAGGTGCAGCGCCTGCACCCCGCTGCCGGTGCCGAGGTCGAGCGCTCGGCCCACCGGGGGACGCGGGGTCCACGAGGCCAGCGTCGTGGAGGCGCCGCCGATCCCGAGGACGTGGTCGGCCGGGAGCGGTTCGCCGGTGGCCAGCTCGGACTGGTCCGAGGCGACCCACCACTGGTGCTCCTCGTCGCCGTAGGGCCGCAGGTCGCAGGTCGCGACGACGGCGTCCGCGGCCCCGGTGTCCGACTCGAGCTCGCGCACCAGGCCCAGCTCGAGCAGCCCGGTGATCCCCGTGCGGGCAACGACGGGCGCGAGCCGCGCGCTCGGGACCGCCACCCCGAGGCTGAACAGCCGCGTCAACACCGCTGCGGCTGAAGAGTTCTCGCGGGTCGCCAGGTCGGCAGGCAGGGGCTGCTCGCGGTGCAGCGCGCGGGCGGCGAGCGGCCCCAGCACCTCGGCGATGCCGTCGACGGTGAAGCCACCCTCGACCAGGTCGGCTCGCAGGTCCGCCAGCAGGCGCGCATCCGCCGTCAGCGGGGCGAGGCCAGGTGTGGGTGGGTCGGGCGGTTGGGTGGTGGACGGCATACAGCCTTCTCTCGTGGGGCGTGCGACGTCGCCGTTCAGCCGCCGAGCAGGTCGCCGAGCATCCCTCCGCCGCCCCCGCGGTTCTGCTGCTGCGCGACCGGTGCCCACTCGCTGGGCTGCACGACGACGAATCCCGGCCCGTGGAAGGCGTATTGGAACGCCTCGCCGGTGCCACCGCGCAGCAGGGACCGCATGTTCATGCTCGACACGACCTGTGGAACCAGGTGGGCCGACCACGCCACGGCCGACTGCACGTCGACGTAGGTCGGCTGCTCGGCGCAGTCGAGCACGACCGGTTGCCCGACGGCGTGCAGGGCGACGGTGCCGTTGCCCTGCAGGACCGTGTTGAACAGCCCGCCGCTCAACATCCCCGCGCCCTGCACGCGCTTGATGTCCCAGTCGATGGCGGCGTCGAACGCGAGCAGGTTGCGGCCGTTGACGGACAGGCCGTCACCGCCGAGGTCGATGAGGTAGACGTAGCCGGCCTCCGAGGCGAAGAAGACCTCGCCGCGCCCCGAGACGCGCATCAACGGAACGTCCTCGCTGGTGACGATCTTCTTGAGCAGCTTGCCGACGCTGCCCGCACCCTCGTGCTGGAAGGTGACCTGCCCCTGGTAGGCGACCATCGCGCCCTTGATCGACAGGACGTCCGGCCCGAGCGACACCCGCAGCATCTGTGCGTTCTGCAGCGCGAACCGCTGGTCCCCCTGGACCTCGAGGTTGCGCTGCTCGAAGAGTGTGCTGTGCATAGCGCTCACCCTACGTGCCGCAGGTATGCCGGGTGCTCACCTTCGCGTGAGCAACCGCACCACTGCTCGTTCCACCGCGGCGCGGGTCTCGGGGTCGTTGAGGTCGTCGAGGTCCTCGATGCCGGCGCGGTCGACGGTGCGTTCGATGGTCCGGTCCTGCTCGAAGTCCTCGACGACGCGCGGGTCGACGTAGGAGCTGCGGGCGATCGTCGGTGTGTTGCCGAGGTGTTCGGCGACCTGGGTCATCGCCTGCTTCTCCACCCGGCGGAGCGCCGTCTTCTTGCGGGGCAGCTCGACCATGGCGAGCTCGACCGCCGCGACGACGGTGGCCTGCCAGGTGCGCAGGTCCTTGACCGTGAAGTCCTCCCCCGCCAGCTGCTTGAACCGCTCGTTCAGGTCGTCGGCGTGCACCTCGTGGTAGCCCTTGGCGTCCCGCCAGACGAGCAGCCGCGCGCTCCCGGAGCGACCGCGCCGGATCGCCGTGATGGCGGTGGCGAGGGGTGGGTCGCAGATCGCCACGATGCGGTCCGTGCCGCCCTTGGCGACCAGCTCGCACACCACGGTGCCGCCGTTGACCCGGACCCCTGACCGTTCCAGCGTGGCGACTCCCCGGGTGCCGTGCTCACGCTCGTACTGCTCGCCGCCGACCCGCAGCACGCCGTGGTCGAGCATCCGCAGCCCGGTGGCGAGCACCCGATCGCGGGCCAGCCCGGGCAGGCGCAGGTCCTGCTCCAGCTGCGTGCGGATCTTCGGCAGGCGCTTCGCCAGCCGCAGCACCCGGTCGTGTTTGGCCTCGTCCTGCTCGAGCCGCCACTGCGAGTGGTACAGGTACTGGCGGCGACCGGCGTCGTCGGTGCCGACGGCCTGGATGTGGCCGTTGGGGTGCGGGCAGATCCAGACGTCCTTCCACGCCGGAGGGATCGCGAGCTGGGCCACTCGCTCGCGCGTCTCGGCGTCGACCGGAGCGCCGTCGGGGCCGATGAACGACCAGCCCGTGCCCCGGCGGCGCCTCGTGATGCCCGGCTTGTCGGTGTCCGCCCGCCGCAGGCGCATCGACACCTCCTCCTGGGCCCCGCCGGGTGCAGGGTCGGCCGCCCCACTACCCCAACGGGTCCCAGGAGAAACGCCGCTCGCGCAAAGCGCGCGTCAGAAGTGCGTCGGTTCCACTTGGGGTTCCTCGGCCGGGACCTCTGCACCGTCGTCGCTGTCCCCGCTGATCGCCAGGTCGCGCCGCTTGGAGACCGCCACCGCCCCGACCACGATGATCAACGCGAGAAGGGCGATGCCCCAGCGGAACCCGGCGTTGGCGTGCGGTCCCACGGACAGCGCGACGACCGCCGGCGCGATGAGCAGCGAGACGAGGTTCATCACCTTGATGAGTGGGTTGATGGCCGGGCCGGCGGTGTCCTTGAAGGGATCTCCGACGGTGTCGCCGATGACCGTGGCGGCGTGGGCCTCGCTGCCCTTCCCACCGTGGTTGCCGTCCTCGACGATCTTCTTCGCGTTGTCCCACGCCCCACCGGAGTTGGCGAGGAACACGGCCATCAGCACACCGGCCCCGATGGCGCCGGCGAGGTAGCCGGCCAGGGCACCGACACCGAGCCCGAACCCGACCACGACCGGTGCCAGGGCGGCCAGCAGGCCGGGCGTGGCGAGCTCACGCAGCGAGTCCTTGGTGCAGATGTCGACGACGCGGCCGTACTCCGGCTTCTCGGTGTAGTCCATGATCCCGGGGTGGTCCCGGAACTGCCGGCGCACCTCGAAGACGATCGCGCCGGCCGCCCGGGTGACCGCGTTGATGGCCAGGCCGGAGAAGAGGAACACCACGGCGGCACCGATGATCAGGCCGACCAAGGCACTGGGCTGGTAGACGAGGAAGGACGTCGCCATCTCGCCGGTCTCGGAGGCGGTCGCACCCGCCGTCTGCAGGGCCGTCCCGACGGCGTCCTGGTAGGACCCGAACAGCGCGGTCGCCGCCAGTACGGCGGTGGCGATGGCGATGCCCTTGGTGATCGCCTTCGTGGTGTTGCCGACCGCGTCGAGCTCGGTGAGGATCTGCTCACCCTCACCGTGCACGTCGCCGGACATCTCGGCGATGCCCTGGGCGTTGTCCGACACCGGGCCGAAGGTGTCCATGGCGACGATGACCCCGACGGTGGTCAGCAGGCCGCACCCCGCGAGCGCAACCAGGAACAGCGACAGGGTGATCGAGCCCATCCCGAGCAGGAAGGCGCCGTAGACGGCGAGCGCGATGATGACCGCGGTGTAGACGGCGGACTCCAGCCCGACGCCGATCCCGGAGAGCACCACGGTCGCGGCGCCGGTCAGCGAGGTCCGCGCGACGTCCTGGGTGGGGCGCTTGTCGGTGCCGGTGAAGTGGCCGGTCAGCCACAGGATGATGGTGGCGAGCACGATGCCGATGATCACCGCGAGGCTCGCCGTGATCCGCGGGTCGCCGTTGAGCTGCTGGATCGACTGCGGCACGGCGGTGAGGTCGGCGAAGCTGCTCGGCAGGTAGAGGAACGCCGCCAGGGCGCACAGCCCGGCCGAGATCAGCGCGGAGACGTAGAAGCCGCGGTTGATCGCGATGAGGCCGCTCTCCCCGTCGCGGGGCTTGGTGAGGAACACCCCGAGCATCGCGGTGAGCGCGCCCAGCGCCGGCACGATGAGCGGGAAGACCAGGCCCTGGTCACCGAGCGCCGCCTTGCCGAGGATGAGCGAGGCGACCAACGTCACCGCGTAGGACTCGAACAGGTCGGCGGCCATGCCGGCGCAGTCACCGACGTTGTCCCCCACGTTGTCGGCGATGGTCGCCGCGTTGCGCGGGTCGTCCTCGGGTATGCCGGCCTCGACCTTGCCGACCAGGTCCGCCCCCACGTCCGCGGCCTTGGTGAAGATGCCGCCGCCGACGCGCATGAACATCGCGAGCAGCGCGGCACCGAACCCGAAGCCCTCCAGGACCTTCGGGGCGTCCCCCCGGTAGGCGAGCACGACGATCCCGGCGCCCAGCAGACCGAGGCCCACGGTCGCCATACCGACGACGCCGCCGGTGCGGAAGGCGATCCGCATGCCCTCGTCCCGGCCGGAGGTGCGGGCCGCGGAGGCGACCCGGACGTTCGCCTTCACCGCGAGGCTCATGCCGAGGTAGCCGATGGAGGCCGAGAACGCGGCACCGAGCAGGAAGAAGCCGGAGCGGCCCCAGCGGATCGCCATCGTGTCGGCCGGCAGGACCAGCAACAGGAAGAACACGACGACAGCGAAGATGCCGAGGGTCTTGAACTGCCGGGCGAGGTAGGCCTGCGCACCCTCCTCGACCGCGGAGCCGATGCTCTGCATCCCCGGGGTCCCGGGGTCGGCCGCGAGGACCTGGCGCCGGAAGTTCCACCCCATGGCGAGCGCGGCAAGGGCGACCAGGACGACCACCACGACGATGATGAAGTTCCCGCCGGTGAGCGTGACGCTCGGCAGGCCGACAGCATGCAGGAAACCCGGCATCCAGACACTCCTCCTCGAGAGGGCCACGGCGTTGTGGCACCTGTGACTGCCGTCACTCTAGGTGGGAGTGTGCGCGAGGGCGAGGGTGAACCGGTGAAAATGTTGCGCGGCGTGGCGACCCTGTCACGGGCCGGTCAGGCGACTCCGCCCTGGGCGGCCTCGACGGAGTCGAAGATCTGGAAGACTTTGTCGAGCCCGGTGATGGCGAAGACCTTGAGGATGCGCTCGGAGTTGCAGACCAGCCGCATGGTGCCGCCGCGCATCCGGATCAGCTTGAGTCGGCCGACGAGGACCCCAAGGCCGGTCGAGTCCATGAACGCCACGCCCCGCAGGTCAAGCACCAGGTGACGCCGGCCGGCACCGATCTGCTGGTCCAGCTGCTCGCGCAGTACGGAAGCGGTGTAGACGTCGACCTCGCCACCGACGGTGATGACGGTCGAGTCACCGTCGTCCTCGGACGAGACGGACAGGTCCACGTGGTTCTCCTCGGGGCGTCTGGTCACAGCTGCAGCTCTGCGTGCGGGGTTCTGGGCGCGCCCAGCCTACCGGTGGCGGCACGGGTGGTCACCCAGTCGACATACCGTGGGTCCGATGACCAGCAGCACCTCGCGCGCCGCGCCTCCGGTCCGGTCCCGGCCGCCACACGACACCGGCGCCGGCCACGCGCCCACCGCACCGGTGTTCGACCCTCGGGGGCGTCTGGAGGAGCTGGCGCGTCGGCGGGGATCCGAGCGGCTGCTGCACGTCGAGCAGGTCCCGGTGCGCCTGGAGCAGCGCGCGGAGTGGCCCGACTGGGTCAACCCACAGGTGCTGGCCGCCTTCACCGGGTGCGGCATCGCCGAGTTGTGGTCGCACCAGCGGGAGGCCGCCGAGGCGGCGCACGCCGGCGAGCACGTCGTGGTGGCGACGGGCACCGCGTCGGGCAAGAGCCTGGGCTACCTCGTCCCGGCGCTGACCGCCGCCTGCGAGGGCGCACGAGCACCGTCCGGCCGCGGAGCGACGGTCCTCTACCTTTCCCCGACCAAGGCCCTCGCCGGCGACCAGCTGGCCCGGGTCGAGGCGCTCGCCGTGCCGGGGCTGCGGGCGGCGACCTACGACGGGGACACCCCGGCCGACGAGCGCCGGTGGATCCGCGACCACGCGCAGTACGTCCTCACCAACCCCGACCTGCTGCACCACTCGTTGCTGCCTCGTCACGAGCGGTGGGCACCGTTCCTGCGGGCGCTGCGCTACGTCGTCGTGGACGAGTGCCACGTCTACCGGGGCGTGTTCGGCTCGCACGTCGCCTCGGTGCTGCGCCGGCTGCGGCGGGTCGCGGCCCGCTACGGCGTCGAGCCCACCTTCGTGCTCGCGTCGGCGACGGTCGCCGACCCTGCCCGGCACGCTGCCCAGCTCATCGGTATGCCGGTCCGCGCCGTGACGGAGGACGGCTCACCGCGCGGACCGCTCACCTTCGGGATGTGGGAGCCGGGGCTCGTCGCCGGCGACGACGGCCGGCCGCCCCGTCGGCGCAGCGCCGTCGCCGAGAGCGCGGACCTGTTGGCCGACCTGGTCGCCGACGGGGTGCAGACGGTGGCGTTCGCCCGGTCGCGGGTGGGCGTGGAGGTGCTGTCCGCGAGCGCCCAGCGGTCGCTCGCGGGGGACGGGTCCACGGAGTCCGCGGGGAGCGTGGCCGCCGGGGGGTCCGGGGAGGGGCGGTCCACGGGGGGCTCGGCCCCCTGCGTGTCGGCATACCGCGGGGGCTACCTGCCGGAGGAGCGTCGGGCGCTCGAGCGCGCGCTGCGCTCCGGGCGCCTGCGCGGGCTCGCCGCGACCAACGCGCTGGAGCTGGGCGTCGACGTCAGTGGGCTCGATGCGGTGCTGCTGGCCGGCTGGCCCGGCACCCGGGCGTCGTTGTGGCAGCAGGCCGGCCGGGCCGGGCGCCGCGGCTCGGCCTCGCTCGCCGTCCTGGTGGCCGCGGACGACCCGCTCGACACCTACCTGGTGCACCACCCGGATGCCGTCTTCGGCACCCCCGTGGAGGCGACGGTGTTCGACCCGGCGAACCCCTACGTCCTGGCGCCGCACCTGGCCGCGGCGGCGGCGGAGCTGCCGCTGACCGAGGACGACCAGCGCTGGTTCGGTCCCACCATGCCGGTGCTGCTGGAGGCCCTGGTCGCCCGCGGACTGCTCCGGCGGCGCCCGCGAGGGTGGTTCTGGACCCGGGACGAGCCGGCCACGGACCACGTCTCGCTGCGCGGCAGCGGTGAGGCAGAGATCCGTATCGTCGAGCGCGGCACCGGCCGGGTGCTCGGGACGGTCGACGGGGAGCGGGCCCACAGCGCCGTCCACACCGGGGCCGTCTACGTGCACCAGGGGCAGACCCATGTCGTCACCGAGTTCGACCTCGTCGACGGCAGCGCCCTGGTGGTCCGTGGGGACCCCGGTTGGTCCACGCAAGCCCGCAGTGTGAGCTCCTTCGACATCGTCGGCGTCGACCGGCGCGTGCCGTGGGGGCAGGTCGAGCTGTCCTACGGCCACGTCGACGTCCGCACCCAGGTGACCTCGTTCATGCGGCGCCTGCCCTCGAGTGAGGTGCTGGGCGAACATCCGCTGGACCTTCCCGAGCGCACCCTGCGCACCAAGGCGGTCTGGTGGACGATGCCGCCAGAGCTGCTCGAGGCCTGCGGCATCACCGAGGTGGACGTCCCGGGCGCGGCCCACGCCGCCGAACACGCGGCCATCGGGATGCTGCCCCTCGTGGCCACCGCAGACCGCTGGGACATCGGCGGAGTCTCCACGGCGCTGCACCCGGACACGGGGCTGCCGACGGTGATGGTCTACGACGGGCACCCCGGCGGTGCCGGCTTCGCCGAACGTGGCTTCGACGCGGCCCGGGCCTGGCTGTCCGCGACCCGGGACGCGATCCTGTCCTGCCGGTGCGAACGGGGCTGCCCGGCCTGCGTGCAGTCGCCGAAGTGCGGCAACGGCAACGAACCGCTCGACAAGGCGGGAGCGGTCCGGCTGCTCGGCGCCGTGCTCGGAGAGGCTCCGGCCCCATCGCCGGACTGACCCGCTTCGCCTCGCGGGCTCGCGTGACCGAACCGTCCGTTCTCCCGTGTCACGGGCTCGTGTGGTCGAACCCGCTCGCCGGGGCACCTGCCGGCTCCGCTGGTCCGGCTCGGGAGCGCGCCACGGCGGCACCCAGTCCCGGAAGAGCGGAGGACACACCGACGCTGATGACCAGCGAGCCGTCGCCGGCCGCGCGGCAGGCCCGCAGCGCTCCGGTGTTGCGCCGCGCCAGCGCTCCGGCGACGGCACACGCCTCCGCGGTCGAACTGCCCCGCAGGAGAGCCCCCGCGCCGGCGAGCGCGGCGAGGTCGGCCGCCGCCCGCGCCCGGTGGCTGGACAGGACGGCACTGCCCAGGACCAGCGCACCCACGAGCAGTGCGGCCAGCACCGCCGCTACCCCCGCCATGAGCACCGTCCCCGACCCGCGTTCGGTCCTTCTGGACCGGCGCTCGGTGGCGTCGGGCCCGTGCTCGAGAACCAGCAGGCGATGGCGCCGGCCGGGTCTGGCCGTGGTCACCACGCGCCACCGGCACGTTCGAGCTGCCCGACCGCCGTCGCGTGCGGGCGCAGGTCCTCCGGCAGGAGACTGCCGACGAGCCGCGCGGGCGCGGACACCGTCACCCTGACCTCACCACCTGCCGCGCCTCCTCCCCCGGACCGGCCCACCTCGACCGCGGCGCCCGGCGGCGCCACCCGCAGGGCCACCGCCCGGACGGCACCGGAGGGGTCGCCGCGGGATGCGGCGCGTGCCGCAGCACGCGCCGCATCCACACAGCGCACCTGGTCGATCGCCACCCCGACACCGGCGAGCGCCATCGCCAGCACGAGGACCACGGCGGGCAGGGCCACCGCGATCTCGGCCGTGGCCATCCCCTGCTCCCGCGATGGCGGTCGACCGGCTCGCATCAGGACGCGATCGACAGCGCCGAGGTGATGAGCCCGGACAGCGCCGACTTGATCGCGCCGGACTTCACCACAGCGATGAGCACCGCGGCGAACGTGCAGGCGGCCAGCGTGCCGACGGCATACTCCGCCGTGGACATCCCCCGCTCGGTGAGCCCGCGGACTCGCCCCCACCTGCGGGTCGCCCGGACGGCGGGTCCTCGCGCCCGGCCAATCGCCTTGCGTAGCAGTCCTCGTGACATGTTGCTCTCCTTCCACAACGGATCTGACTCCTCCATGCTGGGCGGCTGGGCGACTCCTCCGACAGCGTCGGGTGGCTCGTTGTGGACGACCGCGTGGCGGAGCCGTTGGCTGTGCACGCCCCGCTCTGCCGCCGGTGCCTCGGCCAGGCACGCCAGCGTCGGGTGACCGTGACTGCGCCGGTCAGTCAGGCGGTCAGTCAGGAGGTCAGTCAGGAATCGAGAAGCCCGGGGCTCCACCGCCCGCCTAGCCTGAGCGACGTGCCGACCACCCCCGGGCCCGGCGTTCGCCGAACCCCGCGTCAGCGATGAACTGCACCCCCGCCTACCGCGAAGCGCTCCTGCGGGCGTTGACGACGGCGTCGCATCCCACTGCGACGACCGCGACCGCCGCGACCAGCCCACGCGGGCGGCCGCCCCAACCGGCCAGCTCACGGGCGGACCGGTCACGGGCGACCCAGCACCTCCTGGGCGAGGGCCAGGACGACAGGGACGACCGTGGTGAGCACGAAGGCCGGCAGGAAGGCGAGCCCGAGCGGCAGCACGATCCGGACACCGAGCCGGGCAGCCGAGACGTCGAGCCGCTGACGCTCCCGACGTAGCAGGTCGTCCGCCGCCTCGAGCAACAGCTCCGCGGGCGGCACGCCGGCCGCCGCGGCCAGCTGCAGTGCTCGGGCTGCCGGCTGCCAGACCGCGGGGACGCCCTGCCACGCGGTCTGTTCGTCGACGCCCCACCGCAGCGCGGCGGTGACGGTCGTGAGTTGGCGCCCGACGGCACCGCCGGTCTCGGCGGCGACGGCGTCGATCGCCTCGGTCAGCCCGGTGCCGCTCCGGACCGAGAGCGCGAGCAGGTGAACGGCTCGGGCGACCTCGGGGACGGTCGGGCCGGCACCGGAACCAGGTCCGCGGCCCAGCCGGAGGCGGGGTCCGGACGATCTGAGCAGGTCCTCGGCGGCGGGGCCGCGTAGCCGTCTCGACGGCCACACGAGCACCGCCAGCGCGAGCAGCGCGGCACACAGGAGGATCACGCGACCGCCTTCGCACGCAGCGCGGACCGGGTGAGCCGTCCCACCCACCACCGTCCGAACACCACGAGCAACCCTCCGGCGACCAGACAGCACTGCGCAGCCGCCGACCCGTAGAGCTGGTCGGGCGCGACGCCGACGAGGGCCGCCACGGCGATGCCGCCGAGCGGCAGGGCGGTGAGCAGGTTCATGGTGGCCCGCGCGCCAGCACTCGCGGCGGCCACGGCCGATCGGGACCGCCGGGCAGCGCGGACGGCGTCCGCTGCGGTGGCCAGTCCGTCGGCCAACGGGGCACCGGTGCGCTCGCTCAGGCTCCAGGCACGCGCCAGCACGGCCAGCTCTGGCGCCGCGCTCGCTCGAGCCCAGTCCCGCCAGAGCGGAGCCAGCGGCTCGCCGTCGCGGGCGGCCCGCAACAGCTCCTCGAGCCGCGCCCGCGTCGAAGGTTGCGTCGAACCCACCGGGTCGGCGGCCAGCTGCAGCGCACGCGCCGGCGCGAGTCCTGCCCGCAGCGCCGGGGCCATCGTCTCGACCAGCAGCAGGACCAGCTCCTCCTCTGCGCCGCCGCCGGAGACGTGACGGCGCCCACGGAGGAGCACGCCCAGACGTCGACGGATCCCGCGCCCCAAGGACGGCGACCGCTCTGACGACTCACGATCCACGCCCGGGCGTCCAGCCCCGCCCGGGGGATTCGGCGAGGGCTCGGTCGGCGCGAGGCCGGAACGCCACGGTAGGCGCCCGCGCCGAGGAGGCCAAGCGAGCACCGCCGCAGCCAGCAGCAGCGCCGCGATCACGGTCATCCGGCATCCACCCCGAGCAGCGCGGCCAGCTGTGGCCAGCCCCGGGCGTCCCGATCCATTCCTCGGCCGCGGGGCTCGGCCACCAGCGCCGGCAGCACTCGGGGACGGCCGCTCGGGTCCGGCGAGAGCACACCGACCTCGCCCACGCGCCGCGATCGCCCGGCCCGGCTGACGTGGACGACGACCTGCACCGCGCTGAGCAGCTGTGCGTGAACGGCCGACGGCGCCAGACCCGCCAGCGCGCCGAGCGCCTCGAACCGGGCGACCACGTCTGCTGTGGCGTTGGCGTGGAGGGTCCCGCAGCCGCCCTCGTGACCGGTGTTGAGCGCACTCATCAGCTCCCGTACCTCGGCGCCGCGGACCTCGCCGACGACGAGCCGGTCGGGCCGCATGCGCAGGCACTGACGGACCAGCGCCGTCAGCGTCACCTCACCGCGCCCCTCGACGTTGGGCGGCCGACCCTGCAGGCGCACCACGTGGGGATGGCGCACGGACAGCTCGCGCACGTCCTCGACCAGCACGATCCGCTCCGCCGGTGGTACCTCACCGAGCAGCGCCCCGAGCAAGGTGGTCTTGCCGCTGCCGGTGCCACCACTGACCACGAAGGCGCAGCGCCGTTGGACCATCCGTCGCAGCAGCACCTCGGTCTGCTCATCGACGCTGCCCCCGGCGCGCAGCTGGGCGAGACTGGGCGCCAACGTCGCCGGCACGCGCAGGCTCAGGTGGGGTCCGTCGCACACCAGCGGCGGGAGGATCGCGTGCAGCCGCACCCCGCCCGGCAGCACCCCGTCCACGAACGGGCTCGTCTCGTCGAGCCGTCGCCCCGAGAGCCCGGCCAGCCGCACGGCGAGCCGCCGGACGGCGTCGGGCCCGCCCAGCTCGCAGTTGGCCTGCCGCAGGCCCTCGCCGCGGTCGACCCAGACGCCGCCGGCGCCGTTGACGAGGACGTCGGTGACACCCGGCTCGGCGAGCAGCTCCTCGAGCGGGCCGGCTCCGAGAACGGCGGCGGCGAGGGCGTCCCGGGCCTGCGCCACACCCTCGGACCCGAGCCGCGCCGCATCGTTGGCGGCGACCTCGGCGACCCGCTCGAGGGTGGGCGCCCGGCCCTGCCGGATCTGGTCCCAGACCGGGTCCGCGACGCTCATGAGGCCTCCGGCAGCCGGCCGTCGACCGACAGCTGCGCCAGCACCTGGTCGGCGGTGCGGGTGAGGGCACACCGCTCCCGCTCACCGGGAGGTATGCCGTGCAGCAGGTCGGTCTCCACCGCCACGTCGTCGCCGAACGCGCCGACCAGGGGCAGGTCGAGTGCCTCCGCGAGCATGGCCAGTCCCTCGTCGGAGTCCCACCCGCCGGAGCGGCGGGCGCACCGGACCACCAGCCAGCCGGCGGTGGCACGGACCGCGAGGCGCTCCGCCGCGAGCTGACCGGCGGCCAGGTCGTGCACGCCGTTGCCCACGACCAGCACGATCGCGTCGGCGCGGGCGCGGAAGGCGTCGGCTACCGGGCCATCGGCGCGTCCGAGGTCCACCACCACCAGCGGGCCGGAGGCGTGCAACGCCTCGGCCACCGCGTCGAGGACGGGCGGGGGCGGCGCGGGCGCCAGGAGTCGGCCGAAGGAGAGGACCGGCACGCCGCGCGCCTGCGGAAGCTGGCGGACCAGGTCGTCGACCACGACCGCACCGCGCAGGTCGCGCAGGTCGTGCCACCTCAGGCCCGGCTCGCACTCGAGTCCGAAGGTCACGTCCCACCCGCCACCCCGGGGGTCGGCGTCGACGGCCACGGCGCGGCGTCCGGCCGCGGTCGCCCGCACGGCGAGTGCTGCCGCGAACGTGGACACCCCCACGCCACCCGATCCCCCGGCCACGCCGACCACCGTTGCGCTCGTCATGGCTCCACGCTGCTGGCGCCGGTCGCTGGTGGCTACCGCCGGCGGGGCAGATGTGGAGGCCGAGCCGACGGCGAAGACCCTTGTGGACGGCGCCGTCCGACGGCTCCCAGGCCGCACCAGGAAAGGGGACGGCCCCCGTCGGGGGGAGAAGGGACAGGGCGCCGTCCGACGGCTCCCAGGCCGCACCAGGAAAGGGGACGGCCCCCGTCGGGGGGACAACGGGGGCCGTCGACGCGCCAGCTCCGGGGGGGAGGAGCCGGTGCGCCGGGCGCTCGACCCCGAGGGGGAGCGCGCAGAACCATCGTGCTCCCTGGT
>NZ_DASSTI010000078.1:0-11731 GCF_035708005.1 Segeticoccus sp.
GAGGCACACCGCGACCGCGGTGTAGGCGACTGTCCGCCCGAGGGAGAGCCTCGAGACCCGGATGAGGAACAACGGGACGTAGATCAGGGCCGCGACCACGAATCCGAGGAAGTAGACCAGGAGGACGAAGAGCAGCAGCCAGCCGAAGGCGAGACAGGTCTGTGACACCTGCAGATTCCACGCCGGCACGCGCCGTTGTCCACGTACGACGGCGACGACCTCGCGGCCCAGGAGCAGGGCGGTCAGGGCGATTCCCAGCAGGGCCACCAGAACCGGCATCAGGCGTGCACGGGACGGATAGCCCTCCCCCACCACCAGAGCCGCGATGAACGTTGCCAACGTCAGGGATGCAAAGATGAGTGGCCAGATCGACTTGGCCAGGCCACCCTCTTCTCCGTCGTCCTCGGCCGGCCCGCTCGCCCCGTCGCCACCATCAGGCTGTCCGCTGGCAACCCCGCCTGTGGGCGCTGAACCGCGGCCACCCGCCGTGGCGCCCACCAGTGCTGGCTCAACGACCTGCTCCTGCACCATGTCGGAGCCCGTGGTGTGCGTGCTGGGGATTCGGCCCCGCTGGCGGACCCACCGCACGGCCCGGAGCACCACGGGGACGGCGAGGATGACGAACATGACGATGACGAAGGGCCGCCGGATCCATTCGCCCGTGGTGTAGAGATTGTCGGTCAGGAAGTAGTACCGCTCCATGGGCACGCTCAGGATGAACCCGATGAGAAGTGGTGCGCGGGGGAAGTCCGCCTGCTTCATGACATAGCCGATGACACCGAGGACGAGCATCGCCACGATGGCACCGAACTGGCCCGACTCGGTGTACGACGCGACGAGCATGATCAGGAGCAGGCCGGGGGCGAGGTACTGGAATGGCACGAAGCTGAGCCGTGCCAGCGGCTTCGCCAGGAAGAAGCACACGACCGAGCCCACGACGCTGGCGATCGCGAAGGACCACACCACGGTGTACATGACGTCGAGGTGGTTGGTGATCATCTGCGGCCCGGGTTGGATGCCGTAGGCGAGCAGGGCGCCCAGCAGCAACGCTGCGGGGGCACCACCGGGTATGCCGAACAGGAGGGTCGGGATGAGGTCGCCCGCCTCGACGGAGTTGGCCGCGCTCTCCGCGGCAACCAGGCCGCGAGGATTCCCGCGGCCGAAGGACTTTCGCTCCTCCCCCTTGGCCGTGGCGGCGGCCTGGCCGTAGGCCATGTAAGTTCCCGCCGTGGCGCCCAGACCCGGCAGGACGCCGGCCCACATGCCGACCAGCACACCGCGGAGGGTCATCTTCCACTCTCGGAGGGCCTCCTTGGCACCCTGCAACCAGCCACCGCCGACGTCGATCTTCTCGGCGATCGCGGTCTTCCGGGCGACCATGTGCGCGATCTCGGCCAGGCCGAACAGGCCCAAGGCAAGCGGGATCAGTCCGACACCATCGAGCAACGAATCGGCTCCGAACGAGTACCGATAGACCGCTGCTGCCGGGGCGGCACCAATCATGCCGACCAGCAGGCCGAGTCCCGCCGAGACCAGCCCCTTGAGCATGTTCCCCTTGGACAGCAGCGCCGCCAGGCTGATGCCGAGGATCGTCAGCATGAACAGCTCGGGCGATCCGAAGGCCAGCACGAGGGGCTCGGCAATGGGGATCGAGAAGGTCAGCCCCACCGCACCGAGCGTCCCGCCGATCATGGAAGCGACGAAGCACAGCGAGAGTGCCCGAGCCGCTTGTCCCTTGCGCGCCAAGGCGTTTCCGTCGGGCATGATCACGGCCGCCGAGGCGGATCCCGGCACACGCAGGAGGATCGCCGTGATGACATCGGAGTGGTGCACCACCGCCACCGCTCCGATGAGGATCGGCAGCGACTGGTGCGGGTCCAAGGTGATGACGAACGGCAGCAGGATCCCGACCGCCGCTGTACCGCCCAGACCGGGAAGCACCCCCATGGCGAGTCCCGCGACCACGCCGATCGCGAGCAGGAGAATCGTGCCGGGGTTGGCGAACCCCGCCAGCGCCGTGAGCGCGGCATCGAGCATGATGGTGCTTCCTTCGGTCCGACGGTTACTGAACGCTGGTGTGGTACTCGGACTTCAACATGTCGAACACGTACTTCTTGACCGAGTCCGAGATGTGGAAGGCCTTGTTCAACGACGTCTTGACGTCAGGCCCCGAGTACAGCGGGTAGTCGCCCAGGGAGTCCTTGCGCTGCTGGTCGAACTTCTGGTCCTTCTTCAGGGCGGGCACCGCTTCGATGACTGTCTGCCGGACGCCCTTGGGGGTCTGTGGCGTTGCCCACACGCTCTTCTCGAACGCGAACCCGGCGGCGAGGAAGGCCACGTAGGCCTTGTAGGCGTCACCGGAGGGCTGCTGGCCGTAGAGCTTCTCGTAGACCTCCGGGACCGTGGGCAGGCTCTTGAAGTTCGGGTCGCGAACCACGTTGCCCTTCTTGTCCAGGACGCCGAAGCTCATCAGCGGCACAGCCGTGCCCTTGTCCACCATGGGCTTGACCTCCGTGAGGTATGCCGAGGTGGTCTGGTAGTCGATGTTGGTTTCGCCCCGCTGCAGGGCCAGCCGAGCAGGTCCTCGCCCCTCGAACCCGAACGTCACCTTGGGATGGAGCTTCAGCATGTTGAAGGCGAGCAATGTGCTCAGATCCAGTCCCGTGGCGCTGATACCGCCGTACGACAGGTGTTTGGGCGGGTTCTTCAGGTCCTCGACCGAGGTGATTCCCGAGTCCTTGGAGGCATAGATGACGCCACCGGTCCCGGCAATGATCAGCGGCTTGAGCTTGTTGAAGTCGTACTTCACCTGGGGCACGTCGAGCAACCACTGGTAGGTCGTCGTCGCCGACGCCACAAGGAGCTGGGAGCCGTCATTTGGGTTCTGCTTCACGAACTGGTTGGTTCCGGTGATGCTCTCGCCACCCTCCCGGTTGACCACCTGGATCGAGGGGTGGCTGTCCACCGCATCCTTGAGGGCCGGCGCCAGGACGCGAGCGAAGGTGTCGGTGCCGCCGCCGGCGGCGAATGGCACGATGAGCTGCACGCTGCTGGGAAGCTTCGCCTCATCGGCACCTCGCGCTCCCCCGCCACATGCGGCGAGGGTGAGCGAGCAGCTGATGGCAACACCGGCCGTCGCCGCGACCGTCTTGCGTCGTCCGAGGGACATCATCGGGACACCTCCGTGGTGATGGGTTCTTTGTCGAGTTGGGTCTGCTGGGAAATGCGGGGGCGGACATCTTGCGCCAGGTACTGGTCCGGAACGAGGACGTGTCCGTCCATCAGACGCCGTGCGGTGCGGTAGGCGGACACCGAGGGCACCGTCCACGCCTCACCGACGCGGCGCACCGTGGCCTCGAGCGGCATGACGCCGGCGGGGTGACCGACGCGCACCCGGTTGCCGTCTCCCAGGGAAACCTGGTGCGGGATGGTGCCCGGAATCATCGTTGCCACCGCGGTGCAGATGCCGCCTGTCAGGGCGAAGGTCCGGTGCAACCGCCCCATGGACATCATCGATGCCCGAATGGTGTGGTCCTCCGGTGCCTGTTCGGTGCCGTCGGTTCGCGTGTAACGGGTCGGCGGGCCGACGAACGTCATCTTGGGCACCGACGGGCTCGTGGCGCTGGCGCTCGACGCATTGGGGCTGATCCCCGCAAGCACGCCCGCGTGGGCGCGGACCGCCTCGATGCGAGCGAGCAGGCTTGGGTTGCCGTCGATCTCGTCTGGTGTCTCCTGCCCGGTCAAGCCCAACGCGTCCCACCTGACGAACACCAGCGGGTTGGCCGCGTCGACGAGGCTGACCTCGACGGTTCCCACGCCGGGGACCTCCAAAAGGTCGGTCGGGTTGCCCGTGGGCAGCAGGGACCCGGTGACCGAGCCGTCGGGCTCCAGGAACTCGAGACGAAGCGGAGAACCGCCGCGTGGCACGCCCGGGACGTGGAAGTCACCGGCCGGGCTGAATCGTCCCTCATGGGTCGGGACGTGGGCCACGATGACTTTGCCCGTGTTGACGTTGAGGAACCGCACGATGGTCTCCGGATCGGTCGCGGTGACGAGCCCCTCGTCGACGGCGAAGGGGCCCACGGCCGAGGAGATGTTGCCGCAGTTCCCCCGACGGTCGATCAGCGGCTTGTCGATGGAGACCTGACCGAAGTGGTAGAGCACGTCGACACCGAGGTGTCGACCGTCGGAGATGACCGCGACCTTGCTGGTGCTCGACGTCGCGCCCCCGATCCCATCGACCTGCCGGCGCCCCGGGTCCGGACTGCCGTAGGCGGCCAGGATGAACCGGTCCCGGAGCTGCTCGTCGGCGGGCAGGTCCTCGGCGTGGAAGAAGAGGGCTCGACTGGTTCCGCCGCGCATCAGGACAGCTGGGATCCGCACTCTCTGTACCTACTTTGCATGCAACTTGGACTCGGGATGCACGCCACCTTCATGCACGCAGGCGCGTGAAGTCAATCGCGACTTCGTTTAGGGGGAGTTCACTTCTGCTTAAGGCGCACTGCCGGCTGACGAGGGGGACGCCGACCTCCCGGAGCCCCGACGCCGCGCACGCACACCTCGGCACCCACCGCCCTGAGCAGCTCGGACATCGCCCGCTCCGCCGGCGTGGCGGCGCGGCCCTTCAGCGTGGCCAGGAGGATCCGTCGACGAGGAGCATCTGCTCCCAGTGACAGCACCGCGACGTCGTCGCGCAGGTTGGCCAGGGCCAGGCCCGGCGCCAACGCCACCCCGAGCCCCACGGCGACCATGGCCTGGGCCTCTTGGTAGTCGTTGGCTTCGAAGGCGATGGAGGGCTCGAAGCCCGCGGCGTGGGCCGTGCGCGACAGCACCTCTGCCACCGGGTGGTTCCCGCCGCGGGTCACCCAGTCCTCACCGGCGAGCTCTGCCATCCGGACCGAGCTCCGCTTCGCCAGCGGATGGCGCGCGGAAACCACCACGGCGGTGGGGTCCTGGGCGATCTCGGTCAGCTCGAGCCACGGGACGTCGATGCGGGACCAGTCGTAGTCCCACAGCAGCGTCATCTCCACCCGTCGTCGCTCCAGGTGGTCGAGCAACTGCTCGAGCCGGGCGCTCAGCACCTTCAGGGACACATGCGGATGCTCTTGGCGGAAGCGCGTGACCGCGACGGGCAGCAGGGACGACGCCACGGTGGGAAAGGTGCCCAGCCGCAAGGATCCCGCCCGTAGCCCGGCGATGTCGTCGAGCTCGCTCTGCAGCGCTGCCAGTTGGTTCTCGATGGACAATGCGTGCCGGACGATGGCATGGCCGGCGTCCGTGAGCGTCACCCCTCGGGTATGCCGTTCCAACACCGGCTGGCCCACCTCCGCCTCCAGCCGGCGGACCTGCTGCGAGATCGCGGATGTGGTGTAGAGCAGGTCGGCGGCGGCGCCGGTCATGGAGCCCCGTCGCGCAATCGCCACGAGCACCCGGAGACGGTCGAACTCGAGCGCCATCCCGATCTCCTGCTCAGCCGCCGAGCAGCACGGCGATCCGGATCTCCCGCGCGCGACGCATGTGCGCCCTGGCCAGGCGCTCGGCGGTCTCGGCATCCCCCGCCTCGATGGCACGCACCACACCGTCGTGCTCCTGGATGACCTCGCACGGCCGACCGGGGTGGTTCAGGGTCGACTTCGGGAGGCGGCGAACCGCGTGCTCGACCTGACCCAGGAAGCGGTCGAGGTAGGTGTTGCCCGCCCCGTGGCGGAGCGCGCGGTGCCACTCGAGGTTCAACTTGGACAACGCCGGGACATCTGCCGCCTCGGCGGCCTCCTCCATGCGGGTGCCGATCTCGTCGAGGGACTTCACGAGCGCAACGCTCGGATGCCCTGCCGCCAACCGCGCGGTCAGTCCTTCCAAGTTCTCCCGCACCACGTAGAGGGCAAGGATGTCCTCGAGCGAGAGGGGCGCCACCACGGTCCCGTGGTTGGTGGTCTTGACCGCCAACCCCTCGTCGGACAGCCGACGAAGGGCCTCGCGCACCGGCGTGCGGCTCACCTTGAAGGCGGCAGCCAGCTCATCCTCCCGAAGCCACGCACTCGGGGGCATCAGCCCGTCCAGGATCGCCTCGCGAAGGGCGTCGGTGATCGCTTCGGTCGTTCGGCCACGCAGCACTCCCCCCGGCAGAAACTTCGGGAGCAGCTCGTATGGCGGGCGGTCCGGTGAGTCGTTCACGGCAGCACGGTAGCGGTTCTTTTCAAGCCGTGCCCAGAACGGGTACAGTCTCCGCGCAGTTTGCATGCAATGTGGATGCGAGCAGTGCGTGACCGCCGACCAGCACCATCCAGGAGCCGCGATGACCTTCCCCGACCCCGGCCTGTCGCCCGCGACGGACCCCGCGCGTCGCGAGCCGTTGCGGGTGGCACTGATTGCAGGCGACGGCATCGGCCCCGAACTCGTCGACAGCGCGGCGCGCGTCCTCGCGGCGGCTTCGCAAAGCGTGGGTGAGGACGTCTGCTTCACGGAAGAACCGGGAGGTGCCTCCACGTACGAGGAGACCGGCGTCGCGATGCCCGCTGAGGTGCTTCAGCGTCTGCGCACCTGCTACGACGCCGTCCTGAAGGGGCCCGTCGGGCTCCCCCACGTCCGCCACGCCGATGGCACGGAAGCGGGACTGCTCGGCGGCATCATGCGCACCGGACTGGACGCCTTCGCGAACGTCAGGCCGATGCGGCTGCGTCCCGGGGTGCACACCCCGGTCCGCCACGCTCCCAACGACATCGACTACGTCATCGTGCGCGAGAACACCGAGGGCCTCTACCTCTCACGCGGCCTGGGAGTCGTGACGCGTGACGCCGTCTCCGACCAGCTGATGCTCACCCGGCGGGGGTGCGCGCGGATCTGCCGATATGCCTTCGAGCTGGCCCGCCAGCGCCACGGGGCTCCTGGGGACGGAGTGCGCCGAGTGACCTGCGTCGACAAGAGCAACGTCCTGCGCAGCTACGCCCTCTTCCGCGAGGTCTTCGACGACGTCGCCGAGGCCTACCCCGACATCGACACCGACCATCGCTATGCCGATGCGGCCGGGCACGACCTCGTCGCGAACCCGAGTCACTTCGACGTCATCGTGACGGAGAACTTCCTCGGGGACCTCCTCAGTGACGTCGGCGCCGCCACCGTGGGTGGGCTGGGCATGTGCCCTTCCGGCAACATCGGGGACGGCGTCTCCTACTTCGAGCCCACCCACGGCTCGGCCCCGGGTCTCGCGGGCCAGGACCGGGCGAACCCGCTCTCCCAGATCCTCTCCGCCGCAATGCTGCTGCACCACTGTGGTCGCGACCGCGGGGCCCAGGTCATCGAACGGGCTGTGACGGACGCCCTCGCCTCCGGTGAGATGTCGCTGACGCCGCACCAGACCCCGGTTGGCGGCACCGAGCAGGTCACCCGGACGGTGCTCGACCGCATCAACCAGACAGGTGGCAACGCAGCATGAGGAAATCTCCTACCACGAGCCCCGATGCCAGCGCCCTCCTGGACCGCTCCACGGTCTGGGACGTGGTCGTGATCGGCGGCGGAAATGCTGCCCTCGTCAGCGCCATGAGCGCACACGACCAAGGAGCCAAGGTTCTGGTCCTTGAGCGCGCGGACCGCACGTTCCGAGGAGGCAACAGTCGGCACACGCGGAACATCCGCTGCGTCCACCAGTCCGCGGACGCCTACAACACCGGGGCCTACCCCTTCGAGGAGCTCTGGCGGGACCTGTGCGGTGTCGGCACGGGGCCAAGCGATGAGCACCTGGCCGAGCTCACCGTCCGCGAGTCCGAGACCGCGCCGGAGTGGATGACCGCCCACGGCGCGCTCTGGCAGCCGCCCTTGGCGGGCACCCTGCATCTGGGGATGACGAACCGGTTCTTCCTCGGGGGCGGGAAAGCGTTGATGAACGCCTACTATCGCCAGCTCGCGCGCCGGGGCGTTCCGGTTGCCTATGAGACCACGGTGGAACGGCTGTGCTTCGAAGGAGACCGCTGCAGCTCGGTCCTCGTCAGGAACGGCGGGCAGACCCACCGCATCCGGGCGCGCGCAGTCGTGTGCGCCAGTGGGGGGTTCGAGGCCAATCTCGACTGGCTCGGGCGCTACTGGGGTGACGCGGCACGGAACTACCACATTCGGGGACCACGATTCAACGACGGCCTGGTCCTGCAGCAGCTGCTCGACAACGGCGCCGCCGTGGCAGGTGAGGAACGTGGCTTCCACTCGGTTGCGGTGGACGCCAGAAGCCCCAAGTTCGACGGGGGAATCGCCACCCGGATCGACTCCATCCCCTTCGGGGTGGTGCTGAACCGGGATGCCGAGCGCTTCTACGACGAAGGCGAGGACATCTGGCCCAAGCGCTACGCCATCTGGGGGCGCAACCTTGCGGGCCAGCCCGACCAGATCGGCTACTCGTTCTGGGACTCCAAGGTCCAGGGACGTTTCCTACCACCGATGTACGGCGTGCACCGGGCCGACACCATCGGGAAAGTCGCCGCGGCCATGGGTCTGAATCCTGCGGCCGCGGAAGACACCATCACCGGGTTCAACCGAGCGGTGCCGCCCGATGCCGCGCAACGCTTCGATCCGACCACGCTGGACGGGGTGGCGACCCGCGACCTCCTCCCCGTCAAGTCCAACTGGGCCCAACCACTCGACACGCCGCCCTACTACGGCATCGCGATGCGGCCCGGGATCACGTTCACGTACATGGGAGTCAAGGTGAGCAGCCGAGCAAGGGTGCAGTTGCAGGACGACAGGGAGTTCGTCAACGTGTTCGCCGCCGGCGAGATCATGTCCGGAAACGTCCTCTCGTCGGGGTATCTGGCCGGATTCGGCATGACGATCGGCACCGTCTGGGGTCGCATCGCGGGACGAGAGGCGGCCCGCTATGCCCTTTGAGGAGCTCTTCGCCGAAGCAGAACGCCAGCTGAACATCTGCAACTCGTGCCGATACTGCGCCGGCTACTGCCCGGTCTGGCCCGCGCTGGAGCTGCGGACGGAGCTGGGTCGAGCCGACATCACGCATCTGGCGAACCTGTGCCACGACTGCCAGGACTGCTTCACCGCCTGCATGTACACCCCGCCACACGAGTTCGGCGTCAACCCACCGGCCGTCTTCTCGAGCGTGCGGGAGGACACCTACCGCCGTTACGTCTGGCCGCAGCACTCACCCGCCTGGTTGCGCGGGAGGGTGGGCCTCGGCGTGGCCTTCGCGGCTGTCGCCGCGCTCCTGGTCCTGCTCAGCTTCGCTACCGGACGCGGCGAGGTCTTCGCGGGACCGACCCGCGGCTCGGCATACGAGCTCGTCTCCCACACCCTCATGGTGGTGGTCGTTGCCGTCCCCGCCCTCGTCTCTGTCCTGACGTTGGCACGGGCGGCGTGGCTCTACTGGCGCGACATCCACGGCCCCCTGGCGCCGCTGCTCGATCTGCCGTCGTGGCGCTCCACCCTGCGCCAGGTGGCCACCCTCCGCCACCAAACCGGAGGCGCAGAAGGCTGCTCGTATCCCGAGGGAGAGCCCTCGGCGGTCCGCCGGCGCTTCCACCACCTGGTGATGTACGGGTTCCTCCTGACGTTCATCTCCACCACGTCGGCGGCCATCCTCGAGCAGTTCTTCGACGCCCAGCCGCCCTATCCGTACCTCTCGGTGCCGGTCCTCACAGGCCTTGTCGGCGGTGTCGCGGCCACGGCAGGGTGCTCAGGACTCATCGTCCTCAAGCGGCGCTCGGACCACTTGCAGTCCACCGAGGGCATGCGTCGCGCGGACTACGCCATGTTGTGGGCGCTCCTGCTGCTCATGCTCACGGGCCTGGTGGTGCTCTTCGGGCGGTCGACGATCATCTTCGCTCCGGCCTTGGTGGTCCACCTCGCCGCCGTGGTGGTGGCCTTTGCCGTCGCGCCATACACCAAGTTCGTCCACTGGATCTATCGGCTCCTGTCCGTCCACAAGGACAACGTGGAGCGCGGGAACCGGTGACCGCAAGGCGACGAGCGCGGCATACCTGTCACTGGATGTTGGCGCTGTACGGGCGCGGGTTCCTGTCGGTCACCCAGCGTTTCCCCCTGCGTCCCTTGCATCCTCCCCCGCGACCTCCGGGAGCGTCATTGCCATCGCAATCCCATCAAAGCGGAGGCAAGCAATGTTCACCTCATACGTCATCACCGTGGCTTTGGCCGACGAGCGTATCGCCGATCTGCGCGCGCAGGCTGACCCATGGCGGTTGGCCCACGGCGACGGGGACGTGAGGGGCACGGGCACCGTCGTGCGGGCCCGGCGCCCTCGCCTCCTGGCACTGAGCTGGTTGCGGCGTTGGGCCGGGCAGCGCAGGGGCACGGACCGGACGCTCGCCGTTGGTCGGTGAGCTGCTCGCCCGGCGGTCCGCGGCCGCAGCGCAAGCAGCGACGGCTCGGACCGCTGATGTCGATCGATGGCGGGAGCCTGTCGGCGTGATGGTGGCGGGCGTACGCTGGTCGGCGCGGGACGACCTGTCTCTCCCCCGGTTGCCCGATGCCGATTGCTCGCGTTCACCGGGTCAGCGGCGGACGGCATCCGTTCCGTACCGGTTGGCCGGGTCGCGCACGTGACCCGACCGTGCACGGCGACGGGCGAGGTCGGGTGCGCATCGTGGGTCGAGGTGAGTACGGACTCCGAGTGGAGACGGCTTGGCCACGGCCTCGCACCGGATTGGTCGGGCGCGAGGAAGAACTGGTGGCCGTCCGTTCCGCCCTCCAGCACTCACGGTTGCTGACGCTGACCGGACCAGGTGGTGCCGGTAAGACACGGTTGGCGCTGGCGGCCGGGGCGCAGGCACGCGCGCCGGCTGGTGCGGCGTGGGTCGAGCTGGCCGAGGTGGTCGACCCGCATCTGGTGACCGAGACGGTCCGCACGGTGCTGGCCGTGCCGGGTGCCTCCGGAAGCGCCACCCAAGCCATCGTGGAAGGAGTCGGCGACGCGGAGTTGCTGCTGGCGCTGGACAACTGCGAACACCTGACCGCGGCGACCGCGACCCTGGTGGATCAGCTGCTGGAAGGCTGCCCGCAACTTCGGGTGTTGGCGACCAGCCGGGGACGGCTCGGGGTGGAGGGCGAGCAGATCTGGCCGGTGGCGCCGCTGGCCGCGCCGGACCGCGAGCAGGTGAGCGTGGATGCGGTTCGGGCCGCACCGGCCGCGCGGTTGTTCGAGCTGCGGGCCCAAGCCGTGGACCCGGCGTTTGAGATCACCGATGCCAATGCTGCGGCGGTGGGGCGGTTGTGCCGTCGTCTGGACGGCCTGCCGCTCGCGGTGGAACTGGCGGCCGCCCGTATGCGGATGCTCTCGGTCGAGCAGGTGCTCACCGGTCTGGACGACGTCTTCCGGCTGTTGTCCGGCGGCCCGCGCACCGGTCCGGCCCGGCACCAGAGCCTGCGGGCCACCCTGGACTGGGACCATGACCTGCTCAGTGAAGGCGAACGGGTGCTGTTCCGCCGGCTCGGAGTGTTCCCCGGTAGCTTCGACCTGGCCGCCGCCGTGGCGGTCGCCGGCCCCCGTGAGCTCGGCGGCGGGCCGGTCGGGGCCGAGCTGGTCGATCTGCTTGCCGGGTTGGTCGACCAGTCGCTGGTAACCGTGCGCCGGGTAGCCGGGCAGGTCCGGTACCGGCTGCTCGCCCCTGTCCGCAGCTACGCCCGCGAACACTTGGTGATCGCCGGTGAGCAGGCCACCGTCGCGGGCGCGCACTTGGACCACTACGCCGCACTGGTCGAGCACAGCCAGCCACTGCTG
>NZ_DASSTI010000079.1:0-24811 GCF_035708005.1 Segeticoccus sp.
GACGCGCAGCATGAACGGCCTCGAGGGCGGGACGCGACAGAGGGCTCGAGGTCACGACGACTGGCACAATCCGGTCCCGGGTTCCTGGCACCGCGCCCCCGTTGCAACCACGGCCCGGCGGCAGAAACCGGCCCCCGAACCACCGACCTGGCACCGAGCCCCCGTTGCAACCACGGCCCGGCGGCAGAAACCGGCCCACCGCCGAGTTCGGAGCCGCCGCGGCGGTCAGCCAACCAGGTC
The DNA here is from genome assembly GCF_035708005.1 of Segeticoccus sp. Taxonomy (NCBI): domain Bacteria; kingdom Bacillati; phylum Actinomycetota; class Actinomycetes; order Micrococcales; family Intrasporangiaceae; genus Segeticoccus; species Segeticoccus sp. The sequence continues at coordinate 241 of NZ_DASSTI010000079.1, forward strand.
GGCGGCCTCGAGCCACTCGGTCTCGAGCTCTTCGCGCTCGTCGACGACCTCGCGCAGCTGGGCGTTCAACTCGAGCACCCTCTCGTGGTCGGTGGCCGCAGCCGCCATCTGCTCGTGCAGCTTCTGCTCGCGGTGGGCCAGCTTGCCGAGCTGCCGCTCGATGCGGTTCATGTCCTTCTTCGCCGCCCGCACGGCCGCGGCATCGGCACCGGCACCCGCCCCTCCTGCACCCGGCCCTCCGGCACCGGCACCGCCCGCCGGACCCGAACTCCCGCGACGCCCGGATCCAGCGCCCGGCCGGGCCCCCGCCTCGCGGCGCAGCTCGAGGTACTGCTCCACCCCGCCGGGCAGGTCGCGGACCTGGCCGTCCCCGAACAGCGCCACCTGCCGGTCACACATCCGCTCCAACAGGTAGCGGTCGTGCGAGACCACGAGCAGGGTGCCGGCCCACCCGTCGAGGACGTCCTCGAGGGAGGTCAGGGTCTCGATGTCCAGGTCGTTGGTCGGCTCGTCGAGCAGCAGCACGTTGGGCTCGGTCATCAGCAGCCGCAGCACCTGCAGGCGTCGACGCTCGCCGCCGGACAGGTCTCCCACCCGCGTCTGCTGCCGCCCGCCGGTGAAGCCGAGCCGCTGGGCGAGCTGGCTCGCGCTGACCTCCTTGTCCCCCAGCCGCGTGGAGGCGCGGACGTCCGTGATCGCGTCGATCACCCGCCGATCGGCGAACGGCGCCAGCTCGCGCACGTCCTGTGTCAGGTAGCCCATGACGACCGTCTTGCCGACCTTCCGTCGCCCCGCCTCCAGCGCCACGTCACCGTGGACGGCTCCCAGCAGCGTGGACTTGCCGGCGCCGTTGACGCCCACGATCCCGACCCGGTCGCCCGGAGCGAGCCGCCAGGTCACCCGGTCGAGCAGGGTCCGATCGCCCCGCCGCACCGTCGCATCGACCAGGTCGACGACGTCCTTGCCCAGCCGCGTGGTGGCGAAGCGCACCAGCGACACCTCGTCCCGCGGCGCCGGCTCGTCGGCGATGAGGGCGTTGGCCGCGTCGATCCGGAACCGCGGCTTGCTCGTCCGCGCCGGGGCGCCGCGCCGCAGCCACGCCAGCTCCTTGCGCAGCAGGTTGCTGCGCCGCTCCTCGGTGACCGCAGCCACCCGGGCGCGCTCCGCCTTGGCGAGGACGTATGCCGCATAGCCCCCTTCGTAGGAGTGCACTCCACCGCCCTCGACCTCCCAGGTCGAGGTGGCGACCGCGTCGAGGAACCAGCGGTCGTGGGTCACGGCAACGAAGGCCGACTCCGCTCGGGTCCGGCGCTGCACGAGGTGGTCGGCGAGCCAGGCGACCCCCTCGACGTCGAGGTGGTTGGTCGGCTCGTCCAGCAGGAGCAGGTCCGGGTCGGCGACGAGCAGCCGCGCCAGCGCCAGGCGCCGCCGTTCCCCGCCGGACAGCGGGCCCACCAGCGCGCCCCACCCCCCGACCTCCTCCGCGTCGAGCCCGCCGAGCAGCCCGTCGAGCACGTCGCGGATCCGCACGTCTCCGGCCCACTCGTGCTCGGCCAGGTCCCCGATCACGACCTGGCGCACGGTCGCGGACGGGTCGAGCGTGTCCGCCTGGCTGAGCAGACCCACCGTCAGGCCGCCGGTCTGCGTCACCCGTCCGGCGTCGACCTCCTGAGCCCCGGCGAGTACCCGCAGCAGGGTGGACTTGCCGCCGCCGTTGCGGCCGACCACGCCGATGCGGTCGCCCCCGCCGACTCCGAGCGACACCTGGTCGAGCACCCTATTGGTGCCCAGCGCCAGCGACACCCGTTCCGCGGCGACGAGGTTGGGCACCGTCACAGGCTCCGCAGGCTCGGTGAACGCACGACGTGCACGCCGTGCGCCGGTCCGGTGGCGCGCTTCACCTCCGGCGCGGCCCCGCTGGCGGCGAGCGCGACGGACAGGTCGAGCGCTCCCTCCACGTCGGCCGTGAGGAACGCGATCGTGGGGCCCGATCCGGAGACGATGCCGCCCAGCGCCCCGAAGTCCAGGCCGACCTCGAGCAACCCCCGCAGCTCCGGGCGCAGCGAGAACGCGGCGTCCTGCAGGTCGTTCGTCAGCGCGGCTCCCAGCGCTCGCGGGTCCCCTGCCCGCAGCGCGCTCATCAGGTCCTCGGATGGCTCGGGGTCCGGCACGCGACGGCCCGCACGCAACCGGTCGCACTCGGCATACACCTCGGGGGTGGGCAGGCCGCCCTCGCTCAGGGCGAGGACCCACTCGTACCGACCCGGCGCGAGCACCGGCACCAGCTGCTCCCCGCGGCCGGAGCCGATGGCGGTGCCACCGGCGAGGGCGAACGGCACGTCGCTGCCCAGATCCGCGGCGAGCTCCTCCAGCTCCCCCCGGGACAGCCCGACCTCCCAGAGCAGGTCGCACGCCAGCAGGGTGGCGGCGCCGTCCGCGGAGCCACCGGCCATGCCGCCGGCAACCGGGATCTCCTTGTCGATCGTGATGCGGGCCGGACCGCTCGAGGTGGCCTGCTCGGCAATCAGGTGCGCCGCCCGCATCGCCAGGTTGTCCGCGCCGCACGGGACCAGTTCGGCGTACGGCCCGGTGACGACGACCTCCCAGTCGTCGGCGGGTTCGACCGTCACCTCGTCGTGCAGGCCGACCGCGTGGAAGACCGTCGCGAGGTCGTGGTAGCCGTCCGGCCGGCGCGGTCCCACCGTCAGCTCGAGGTTGAGCTTCGCCGGCGCGCGCACCGTCACCGATCGCCCGGACGCCGACGCAGCAGACATGGGCTCACCTTATGGGGCACGCGCCCCGCGTCACATCCTCACCCCGGAACCCCTACGACAGCGCCGCCTTGGCGGCCGCGATGCGGGCAAACTCCCGTATGCCGAGTCGCTCGCCCCGGGTGCCCGGGTCGACTCCAGCGGCGCGGAGCACCTGCTCGGCGTGGGCCGCTGACCCGGCCCAGCCGGCCAGCGCGGCACGGAGCGTCTTGCGGCGCTGGGCAAAGGCCGCATCGACGCAGGCGAACACAGCCGCACGGTCCACCGCGCCGACGACCTCACCGTCGAGGTCCACGGCGGGTGGCGGCCGGCGCACCATCGAGACGAGCCCGGAGTCGACGTTGGGCGCCGGCCAGAAGACGTTGCGGCCCACGGTGCCGGCGAGCCGGACGTCGGCGTACCACGCGGCCTTCACACTGGGCACCCCGTAGACCTTGCTGCCGGGCCGTGCCGCCAGCCGCTCGGCCACCTCGAGCTGGACCATGACGAGGACCTTCTCGATCGTGGGCAGGTGCGCGAGCAGGCCGAGCACCACCGGCACCGCGACGTTGTAGGGCAGGTTGGCCACGAGCGCGGTCGGTTGCGGGTCGGGCAGCGACCGCACGGTCAGCGCATCGGCCCGCAACACGACGAGCCGGTCGGCCAGCTCCGGGACCCGCTCGGCCACGGTCTCGGGGAGGGCGTCGGCGAGCACCGGATCGACCTCGATCGCCACCACCCGGTGGACCCGTGGCAGCAGCGCGAGCGTCAGTGAGCCGAGGCCCGGACCGACCTCGGCGACGACGTCGCCGGGCCCGACGTCGGCCAGCCGCACGATGCGACGCACGGTGTTGGCGTCGATGACGAAGTTCTGCCCCCACTGCTTGGTCGGGCGCACGCCCAGCCGGGCCGCGAGCTCGCGGACCTGCGCCGCCCCGAGCAGCTGCTCTTCGCTCACCGCTGCCGACCTCGGGGCTTTCCCGCCGATCTAGGGAGTTCCCGCTCGGTCTCGGGACTTTGCGCGGCGCAAAGTCCCGAGATCGGCGGGAAAGTCCCTAGATCCGCAATCACGGGCGGGGGCACCACGGGCGGGGGCACCACGGGTGGGGTCACCACGGGCCGTAGAGGCGTTCGGAGTTCTCCGACAGGGCGGTGCACAGCGCGGGCACGTCGACGCCGAGCACCCCGGCCATCGCGCGCACGGTGATCGGGACGAGGTAGGGCGCGTTCGTGGACCCGCGGTAGGGCGCCGGCGTCAGGAACGGCGCGTCCGTCTCGACCAGCACCCGCTCGAGCGGCGTCACGGCGAGCGCGTTACGCAGGCCGGGCGCGTTCTTGAAGGTCACCGTGCCGGCGAACGACAGGTAGTAGCCGCGCTCCACGCACACCCGCGCCATCTCGATGTCGCCGGAAAAGCAGTGCAGGACCGTCTTCTCCGGCGCCCCCTCCTCCGTGAGGATTCGCAGCACGTCGTCGTGGGCGTCCCGGTCGTGGATCTGCAGCGCCCTGCCGGTGCGTTTGGCGAGGTCGATGTGCCACCGGAACGAGTCCTGTTGCGCCGCAACGCCTTCTGGCCCGGTACGGAAGTAGTCCAGCCCGGTCTCGCCGATCACCCGGACGCGCGGGTGCTGGGCCAGCCGCTCGATCTCCGCCCGCGCCTCGGCGACGTCGCCGCGGTCGGCATGCCGGGGCGCCTCGTTCGGGTGCAGCGCGACGCCGCCGAGCAGCGCGGCGTGCTGCTCGACCATGTCGACGGTCTGCCGGGCACTGTCCAACTCGCACCCGATCTGCACCATCCGGTCCACGCCGACCTTGGTGGCCTCGGCGATCGCCGCGGCGAGGTCGGGCGCGGGCTCGTCCCCGCGGCCCATGTCCAGGTGGGTGTGGTTGTCCACCACCGGGATCGGCAGCGGGTCGGGCGCCGGTGGCCGCTCCCCGTGCGTCATCGCGCCGCGCCTCTCGGCCGGGGCGCCGTCACGAGGCGTCGGCCTCGCGGCCGAGCCGGTCGAGCTCCTCGTCGACGATGGCGGCGTCGAGCTTGGTGAACGGCGGGATCGGTTTGGCGACACTCGCCCCGACCGTCACAGGACGCGACGCCCACCGCGGCACACCCGTGTAGTCACCGGTGATGATCGGGTATGCCGTCCCCTCACCGTCCGCGGCATCGGCGCCGGCGACGTCCACCTCCACGTCCTTGACCTCCTCGATCCGCGGCAGCGGGGCGATCTGGCCGGAGCCACCGAACATCGCGTCGACGCGGTTGGCCCCGTGCGGCAGGAACGGGCTGATCATCGTGTTGAGGTCCTGCACCGCCTGGGCGGTGACGTGCAGGATCGTGCCGAGCCGGCCGCGCTCGGACTCCGCCTTGAGCTTGAACGGCGCCTGGTCGGTGACGTACTTGTTCACCTCGCCGACGAGCCGCATCACCTCGGCGAGGGCCGCCTTCTGCCGGTGCCGTTCGACGAGGCCGCCGACCGTGACGAAGCCCTCGCGCACGTGCGCGAGCAGCGCCTCGTCCTCGGCCGTGAACGACTCGGCCGCCGGGATCTCGCCGAAGTTCTTGTGGATCATCGACGCCGTGCGGTTGACCAGGTTGCCCCAGCCGGCGACGAGCTCGCCGTTGGTGCGCCGGACGAACTCGGCCCAGGTGAAGTCGCTGTCCTGGTTCTCCGGGCCGGCGGCGCACAGGAAGTAGCGCAGCGCGTCGGGCTGGTAGCGGGAGAGCACGTCCTTGACGTAGATGACCACGCCGCGGCTGGAGGAGAACTGCTTGCCCTCCATGGTGAGGAACTCGGAGCTGACCACCTCGGTCGGCAGGTTGAGCTCGCCATACTTCCCGGGCTCGCCCCCACGGGAACCCTTGCCGTTGTAGGCCAGCAGCTCGGCCGGCCAGATCTGGGCGTGGAAGACGATGTTGTCCTTGCCCATGAAGTAGTACGACCGCGCGTCTGCCTCGTTCCACCAGGCCCGCCACGCCTCGGGGTCACCCTGGCGGCGCGCCCACTCGATCGCGGCGGACAGGTAGCCGATCACGGCGTCGAACCACACGTACAGCCGCTTGGTCGGCTGGTCGCGCCACCCCTCCAGCGGCACGGGGATCCCCCAGTCGATGTCGCGGGTCATCGCCCGCGGCTTGATCTCCGCAAGGATGTTCTGGCTGAAACGGATGACGTTGGGCCGCCAGTCGCCGGAGGCCTCCCGGTCGTCCAGCCACTCCCCGAGCGCGTCAGCGAGCGCCGGCAGGTCGAGGAAGAAGTGCTGGGTCTCGACGAACTCGGGGACCTCGCCGTTGATCTTGCTGCGCGGGTTGATCAGGTCGGTCGGGTCGAGCTGGTTGCCGCAGTTGTCGCACTGGTCGCCGCGCGCGCTGTCGTAGCCGCAGATCGGGCAGGTGCCCTCGATGTAGCGATCCGGCAGCGTGCGTCCGGTCGACGGCGACACTGCTGCGCGGGTGGTCTGCTCGACCATGTAGCCGTTGCGCCAGACGGTGGTGAACAGCTCCTGCACCACGGCGTAGTGGTTGCGCGTGGTGGTGCGGGTGAACAGGTCGTAGGACAGCCCGAGGTCGACCAGGTCCTGCACGATCAGCCGGTTGTTGCGGTCGGCGAGCTCGCGAGCGCTGACCCCCTCGGCGTCGGCGGCGACGAGGATCGGGGTGCCGTGCTCGTCGGTGCCACTGACCATGAGCACGTCGTGGCCGGCCATGCGCATGTACCTGCTGAACACGTCGGAGGGCACGCCGAAACCGGCCACGTGGCCGATGTGGCGCGGGCCGTTGGCGTACGGCCAGGCGACAGCAGACAGGACATGGGTCATGGGCCAAATCCTACGGGCGCCCCCCGAGCCGCCGGTCAGCCGCGTCGGGCCGCGAGCGCGGCGTCGTAGAGCTCGCGCGCCGACAGCCCCGTGCTCGCGGCCACCTCCTTGGCGACGTCCTTGAGCCGCTCCCCCGCCGCCACCCGCTCCTGTATGACGGCCACGGCCCGACCGGGGTCGCTCACCGTGGGTGCCGCGCCGGCGACGACGACGGTGATCTCGCCGCGCGCGCCCTCGACGGCCCAGGCAGCCAGGTCGGCCAGCTCGCCGCGGCGGACCTCCTCATACGTCTTGGTCAACTCCCGGCAGACGGCCGCGTGCCGGTCCGCGCCGAACGCCTCGGCCATCGCCGTGAGGGTCGCGGCGAGCCGGTGCGGCGCCTCGAAGAAGACCATCGTCCGGCGCTCGGCGGCCAGCTCGGCCAGCGCTCGGGCCCGCTCCCCGGCCTTGCGCGGCAGGAACCCCTCGAAGCAGAACCGGTCCACCGGCAGCCCGGAGACCGCCAGGGCCATGAGCACGGCGCTGGGGCCGGGCACACAGGTAACCGGGGCGTCCGCCGCGATGGCGGCAGTCACCAGGCGGTACCCGGGGTCGGAGACGGACGGCATACCGGCGTCGGTGACCACGACGACCCGGTCGCCGCGCTGCAGCCGCTCGAGCAGCTCGGGGGTGCGGGAGGCCTCGTTGTGCTCGTGGTAGCTCAGCACCGCCCCTCGAGGGTGCACGCCGAGGGCCTGGCACAGCCGGTGGAGGCGGCGGGTGTCCTCGGCGGCGACGACGTCGGCGGAGCCGAGCTCCGCGGCGAGCCGCGGTGCGGCGTCGCGGGGGTCACCGATGGGGGTGGCGGCCAGGACGAGGGTTCCGGGGACGGTCACGGTTCGATCGTCTCAGGAGGTTCGGGCGATACAGTCGCCCCGACTCACCGACCAGCTGGGGGACCTCGATGGCAGCAGGCGCCGCGACGGAGCGGTTGCGCGAGCGACTGCTCGGTCCGCGGCCCTCCCGGCACGAGGTCCTGTGGGCGTGGCTCGGGCCGCTCATCGCGATGGCGGTCGGCGGGTTCCTGCGGTTCTGGCACCTGGGCCGCCCGCACCAGCTGGTCTTCGACGAGACGTACTACGTCAAGCAGGCGTACTCCTTCATCCGCTACGGCGATGCGCGCGCCACGCTCAGCAACCTGAAGACCCCGGACGCGCTGTTCACGCACGGCGACGTGAACGTCTACGGCAACCAGCCGGAGATGCTGATCAACCCCCCGGTCGGCCGGTGGGTGGTCGCCAGCGGCGAGAAGCTGTTCGGCATCGACAGCAGCTTCGGGTGGCGCTTCGGCGTCTGCGTCCTCGGGACCTTGGCGATCCTGCTGGTCGGCCGGGCCGCCTGGCGGCTGTTCGGGTCGGCGACGTTGGCGACGGTGGCCTCGGTCCTCCTCGCGCTCGAGGGCAACGAGTTCGTGCACTCGCGCACGAGCCTGCTGGACACGCCCGTGATGTTCTTCGCGTTGGCCGGCTTCTGCTCGCTGCTCGTGGACCGGCACCGCTCGCGCGAGCTGCTGGCCCAGAAGGTGGGGGCGATCTGGGAGTCCGGTGGCTCACCGCCGACCGGGAGCGGCCGCCGCGCGTACGGCGACCTCCAGCACGGGCCCTGGCTCGGTTGGCGGCCGTGGACCTGGGTGGCCGGGGTGTGCCTGGGCCTGTCGACCGGCTCCAAGTGGTCCGGGGTGTTCTTCCTCGCGGCCTTCGGCCTGATGCGCGTGCTGTGGGACATGGGCGCTCGCCGCACCGTCGGGATCCGGCACTGGTGGCGCGGTGGGCTGGTCAAGGACGGGCTGTTCGCGTTCGTGGCGCTGGTCCCCGTGGCGCTGGCCACCTACCTGGCCAGCTACACCGGTTGGTTCCTGTCCTCGGGCGGCTACGACCGGCAGTGGGCGCAGCAGCACCCGTCTGCCCACGTCGCGTGGGTGCCCGACGCGCTGCGCTCGCTGTGGCAGTACCACGTGGAGGTCTACCGCTTCAACGTCGGCCTGACGACACCGCACACCTACCAGAGCAACCCGTGGTCGTGGATGATCCAGGGCCGGCCCACCTCGTTCTTCTACGAGGGCCCCAAGCTGGGTCACGACGGCTGCATGGTGCAGCAGTGCAGCAAGGCGATCACCAACCTCGGCACCCCCAGCATCTGGTGGGGGGCCACCGCCGGGCTGGCGGTCCTGCTGTTCATGTGGGCGCTGCGCCGGGACTGGCGCGCCGGCGCGATCCTCGCCGGGGTCGCGGCCGGGTGGCTGCCGTGGTTCCACTGGCAGCAGCGGACGATCTTCACCTTCTATGTCGTCGCCTTCGTTCCCTATGTGGTGCTGGTCTGCACGTACTGCCTCGGGCTGGTCATCGGCCCCACGGACGCCACGCCGGAGCGACGACGCTGGGGGATGCTGGCGGCCGGGTCGTTCCTGGTGCTCACGGCCGCGATGTTCGTCTTCTTCTACCCGATCTGGACCGCGCAGGTGATCCCCTTCTCGCACTGGCAGTGGCGGATGTGGTTCCCCAGCTGGGTGTGACCGTGTCGGGACGGCTCTGCGGTCAGCTCCGCCGCGGCAGCTGCCGTCCGCTCCGCCGGCGAGGTTCGCCCGGCGCCTCCACGAGGAAGTCGCGCAGCAGCCCGGGTACGGCATCGTCGGCGAGCGCGAGGGCCCGCTCCGGCGCGAGGTCCATGACCTCGTAGTAGCCGCCGCCGGCGGCCGTGGTGGCGGTCAGCGTCGCGAGCCCGGCGCGCCGTTGGAAGAACGTCTGGCGCAGGTTCCAGCCGATGACGCCGTCGCGCTCCAGTGCCGCACGGCGCCGGACCAGGGAGCCCTCCTGGCGGATGAGGAAGCGGGGAGTGAGCGCGTGCCCGAGGTTCCGGTAGCGGTCCAGCCCGAGCAGTATGCCGAGTGGCAGCAGCACCAGCGCGACGACCGGTGCCCAGCCCGGCACCGGGGCGCCGGCCCCGTGCACGACCGCGAGTGCCACCACCACGAGGGCGGGGAACACCAGCGCCCGGAAGACCCGCCGCTGCCGCGCGGCGTGGCCGTGGCGCAGCAGGGGCTGGGTGAGCGCCTGCCCGTCCTGCAGCACCTGCGCTCCTGTCGCGCGGACCACCTCCGCGGGTGCCGGCGGGCAGAGCAGGGCGGCGTTGTTGTTGCTGCCCTCGCCCCCACGCGAGCGCAACCCGGTGGTGAGGGCCAGCAACCGGCCGCCTCGCGGGATCCGGAGCAGGATCGGCTCCACCACCTCGACCCCGCGCAGCCGGCGCAGCTCGACGCTCGTGGCACGGGTGGTGATGAGCCCGCGGGAGACCTGCAGGGTGCCCCGGCGGTGCCGGGTGAGCCGGAAGCCCCAGAACGACAGGACGTAACCCCCGATGGCCAGCACCGAGGCGCCGATGAGGACGGCGACGAGCACGATGAGCACCGCGACCCACAGGGTCTCGCCGGCCACCTGTTGCCAGAGGGTGCGCGCGTAGCCCCACTTCTCCTGGTCGTTGGTGCCGAGGTCGTCGAGGATCCGGGAGCCGACACCGAGGATGGCCAGGCCCGTGATGAGCCCGGACAACGTGAACGGCGCGAACCGGATCCACCCGGGGTCGAGGGCCAGCAGCACCTCCTCCTCGGGATCGGGTAGCCGCGTGGCCGGCATACCGCTCGGGGCGGGCCACGACAGGCGCCGCGACGGGGGTGGCGTGTCCGCCCCTGTGCCGTGCCCCGCGCTCCGGGGCAGCGCACGGTCTTCGCCGGCACCTACCCCGGTGCCCCGGCCCTCCGACCGGGCGGCGCCTCCGGTGCGGTGCAGCAGCTCGGCGCGCAACCGCGCGGCGTCGTCCGCAGGCAGGGCATCGAGGGTCAGCCGGTCCTTGTCCGAGCCGCTGGCGGTGCCGATCTCGACCTTGGCCAGTCCGAGCAGCCGGTGCATGAGGTTGGCGGTGACATCGACCGTGCGGACGCGGTCGGCAGGCGTGGCGAGCGTCTTCCGGTGGAACAGGCCGGTGGTGAGCTGCACCTGCTCGGGGGTGATCCGGTAGCGCGTGGTGACCCAGCGCATGATGCTCAACCCGACGACCGCGGCGAGGCCCACGAGGCTCCACCACTGGCCCGTCCCGGTCGAGCTGCCGGCGAAGAACAGGCCGATCAGCGCGGGGATGAACCGCCCCACCTCCCGGACCGGGTGGATGAGCAGCATCCGCGCACTGAGCCGGCGCCACTCGGAGTCGGCCTCCGGCAGACCGCTGAGCCGCCCGGCGACGGGAGGCCCGGAGGGAGCGGGCGGAGGCGGCGGCTCGGGGTCGCTCATGTCGCGTCCCCCGGGACCTGCTCGGTGGCGACCGTCAGGTCACGCACGAGCCGCTCGGCGGTCTCGTGGTCGAGTCCGTTGATGTGCAGCGGCCCGGCGGCGGAGGCCGTCGTCACGGTGACGTTGGCGAGCCGGAACAGCTGCTCGAGGGGTCCGCGTTCCATGTCGACGGTCTGGATCCGCGACAGCGGGGCGATCCGCCGCTCCTGGTTGAACCACCCCGACTGGGTGTAGACGGCCGTCGGCGTGGCCTCCCACCGGTGCACCCGGTAGCGCCAGCGCGGCATGACCAGCAGGTGCGCCGCGGCGAGCACGAGCGTCACGACGAGGGCGAGCACCCGCCAGCCGCGCGCGTCCTCGGCGTCGAGCACGAGCCAGACGGCCTGGCCGACGACGAGCACCAGCCAGCCCCACACGGCACGCACCGTCCAGAAGAGGACGGCGCGTGGACTGACGTGATGGGCCGGCTCCCGAAGCTGCAGACCCGCCCCCTGCGTGGTGGACCCCATGGCCCCAGCCTGCCATGGGTCACCGTCGAGCGGACTCCACCAGCACTTCCAGGGCGCGCCAGGTCTCGCCGAAGCTCGTGGAGAGGGGGGCAAGGCCGATGCGGATGCCGTCCGGCTCGCGGAAGTCGGGGATGACACCCCGCTGCCACAGCCGCTGGTTGACGTCGCGGAAGTCCGCGCGACGGACGGTGACGTGCCCGCCCCGGCGGTCATCGGCCCGCGGCGAGGCGACCTCCACGCCGAGCTCCGCCGGCCAGGAGTCGGCGACGTCGATGACGAACCTCGTCAGCTGCACCGACTTGGCGCGGATCGCCTCGATCCCGGCCTCGGCGACCAGCTCGGCGCCGGCGCGCACGGGCACCATCCCGACGATCGGTGGCGTGCCGCTGACGAAGCCGCGGATCCCGGCGGCGGGCGTGTAGCCGGGCCCCATCTCGAACGGGTCCCGGCGCCCCATCCACCCCTGGATCGGCTGGCGCAGCGCGTCCTGCAGGTCGGCGCGCACGTAGCCGAACGCGGGGGCGCCCGGGCCGCCGTTCAGGTACTTGTAGGTGCAGCCGACGGCGAGGTCGACCCCGCACGCGTCGAGCTGCACCGGCACCGCGCCGGCGGAGTGGCAGAGGTCCCACAGCACCAGCGCGCCGGCGTCGTGCGCGACGCGGGTGATGGCCGCCATGTCCGCGAGCCAGGCGGAGCGGTAGGCCACGTGGCTGAGGACGACCAGCGCGGTCTCGGGGCCGACGATCTGCTCGACCTGCTCGACGTGGACGCCCTCGGCGGGGTCGGCCTCGATCCAGCGCAGGGTCAGCCCGCGCTCGTCGGCGATGCCCTCGAGGACGTAGCGGTCGGTGGGGAAGTTGTCGGTGTCCAGGACGATCTCGGTGCGGCGGCCGTGCCGCTGCTGGGCGTCCACCGCGGCTCGGGCGAGCTTGTAGAGCATGACCGTGGTGGAGTCGGCGACCACGGTCTGCCCGGCGGCGGCGCCCAGCGCCGCCGAGGCCAGCAGGTCGCCGGTCTGCTCGGGCCAGCCCATCCACTCGTCCGTCCAGCCCCGGATCAGCCGGGTCCCCCAAGCGCCCGTGACGAACTCGGCCATGCGCTCCTGCACGTCGCGGGTGGGCCGGCCCAGGGAGTTGCCGTCGAGGTAGGCCACCAGCCCGTCCTCCCGCGGCGCCAGGAACCGGTCGCGGAACGGCGCCAGCGGGTCCTGCTCGTCCAGCTCCTCGGCGCGTTGCGCCCAGTCATCACCAGCGCAGGGACTCACGAGGGCGACACCTCCGAGATCTCGCCGCGGACGGCATACAGCTCGGGGAAGAAGGTGAGCTCCAACGCCTTCCGCAGGAACGGCACGCCGCTGGAGCCGCCGGTGCCCGGCTTGGCGCCGATGATCCGCTCGACCGTGCGCAGGTGCCGGAAGCGCCAGAACTGGAAGTTGTCCTCGATGTCGACCAGCTCCTCGCAGGTCTCGTAGACACCCCAGTGCTCGTGGGAGTGCTCGTAGACCTCCTTCAGGACCGGGACCAGGTCGGGGTCGAGGCGGTACGGCTCGGTCCAGTCCCGCTCCAACCGTCCCGGGGGCACGGGGTAACCGCGACGAGCGAGGTAGCGGAGGAACTCGTCATACAGGCTTGGCTCCTCGAGCAGCTGCTGGAGCATCTGCTGGTTGTCCGGGTCGTGGTCGAAGACGGGGATCATGTCGCGCTGCTTGTTGCCCAGGATGAACTCGACCGCGCGGTACTGGTAGGACTGGAAGCCCGAGGACGTGGCCAGGAAGGCGCGGAACTCGGCATACTCGCTCGGCGTGAGCGTGGCCAGGACCGACCACTGTTCCGTGAGCTGGTTCTGGATGTGCTTGACCCGCGCGAGCCGCTTGAGTGCCGGCGCGAGGTCGTCGTCCATGATCAGCTGCCGCGCCGACCGCAGCTCGTGCAGCATCAGCTTCAGCCACAGCTCGGAGGTCTGGTGCTGGATGATGAAGAGCATCTCGTCATGCTGCGGCGGCTGGCTGATCGGGTGCTGGGCGCTGAGGATCTCGTCGAGGTGCAGGTAGTCGCCATAGGACATCGCCGCGTGGAAGTCCCGCCGTATGCCGTCCTCGAGCCTTCTCGTGCCAGCCTCCTGTGTCACGCGCCCTCCTCGACGACGTCAGCGGTGCGAGGTTGTCAGGGTAGCCGCCCTCCACACCCACCCGGTCGGGTCCGGGCGAGGCCGGCGTCCGTCACGGTCAGGCCGTGACCCTGCGCAGCCGGAGTCCCGCGAGCGAGCCGCCGAGCAGGGTGACACCGGCGACGAGCAGAACCCCTGCGGCACCGAGGGATCCGTCGGTCCAGTCGGACAGCACCTCGGGGACACCGAGGGTGGCGCCCAGCACGCCGAGCGCGAGGTAGGGCCAGGACCGGCGCCCCACGTAGGCGACGAAGCCGGCGGCGGCCGCAGCCAGGGTGAGCAGGTAGGAGACCCAGTGGTCGGCGGAGGCCAGGGGCAGCTGGGCCCCGACGAGGACCGCCACGACGCCGAGGGACTGGCCGACCTCCGGCTCCCGCCAGACCGCACGCTCGGCAAGCACCATCCAGAGCACGCCGGCGCCCACGTAGCCGAGCCCGATGGCCAGCTCGTGGCCCTGTCCCAGCCCGGCCAGGACGCTGGGCACCAGCCACGCGAGGCCTGCCGCGATGCCGAGCTGCCCGAGCGCCGACGAGGCCAGGGCGTAGCCGGCGCTGCTGAGGACCAGGAGCGCCAGGCCCACCGCCAGGCCGACGACCCAGTCGGCCGGCTCGACCGGCCGGAGCTCGACCAGCCACTCCCCGACCGACCCGGCACCTGCCACGGCTGCCGCCGTCAGCAGTGCGCTGCCGAGCCGGCGCCGCACCGCCGTGAGCTCGACCCGCCCGCCCAGCGGTGCGCCGCCGACGAGGACCACGACCAGTCCCGCCGCGGCCAGCAGCACCGTCACGACGACCAGGACGCCGACCCGTCCTGCCGGGCCCAGGTGTCCCCACTGGTCCGCGACGAGCAGCGTCGCCGCGGCGAACAGCAGGCAACCGCCGACATATCCGGCGACTTCGGCCAACCGGCGGCGCAGCGGGCCCGCGGCCGACGGCTGCGCCGGCAGGGCACCGGACACGACCTCGAGGGCGCGCTGCTGCCCGCCCGGCACGAGCAGGCCCTCCCCCATCAGCGCAGCGACGACACGGTCGGCCGCGTTCGGGGCACGCCTCGGGGCAGCGCCAGAGTCGGGTTGCTCGGAGTCCGACGTGGATGGCATGGCGACCTCCTGGGACGCGCACGGAAGCGGGTGTGCTGATCGTGCGTGTGCCCGGGCCGCCGCACAAGGGACCTTCTACCCAGGAGCGGCCGGGTCGGCATACTCACTGCTCCTCACCCGCTCGGGTGAGGTGGCGGGCCAGCCGGTCAGCCGGGCAGGTCCATGGCCTTGGCGAGCAGCTCGTAGGACCGCAGCCGCTCCTCGTGGGTCGGCGCGTTGGTCGCGACGATCACCTCGTCGGCGTCGGCGTGCCGGACGAAGTCCTCCACCTGGCCGCGCACCGTCGCGACGGTCCCGACGGCCGAGTAGGTCGCCATCGTCCGCACGTGCTGCCCGGCCGGGGAGGCGAGCACCGCGTCGGCCTCGTCGTCGGTCAGCGGCTGGTCGCGGGCGACGAGCCGGCGCACGTTCGCGCGCAGAACCGCCGTGTGCAGGTCGCGGGCCTGCTCCTCGGTGTCGGCGGCGAAGACGTTCATGCCGGCGATGACGTACGGCTCGGGGTGCTGCTCGGAGGGGCGGTACTCACGCCGGTAGGTCCGCACGGCCTGCTCGAGCGCGGCCGGGGCGAAGTGGGAGGCGAAGGAGTAGGGCAGCCCGAGCGCCGCGGCCAGCTGGGCGCCGAAGAGGGAGGAGCCCAGGATGATGATCGGCACGTTCGTGTCGGCGCCGGGCGTGGCCCGCACCACCTGGCCCTCCTGCACCGGGCCGAGCAGTGCTTGCAGCTCCATGACGTCCTGCGGGAAGTACTCAGCGGCGGTGGGGTCGCGGCGCAGGGCGCGCAGCATGGCCTGGTCCCCGCCGGGCGCCCGGCCGAGGCCCAGGTCGATCCGCCCGGGGTAGAGCGTCTCCAGCGTGCCGAACTGCTCGGCGATCACGAGTGGTGAGTGGTTGGGCAGCATGATCCCGCCGGCGCCGACGCGGATGGTCGAGGTGTGGCCCGCGACGTGCCCGATCAGCACCGCGGTCGCCGAGGAGGCGATGCTCGGCATGTTGTGGTGCTCGGCGAACCAGTGCCGGTGGTAGCCCCACGCCTCCGCGTGCTGCGCGAGCTCGACCGAGGTGTCCAGCGTCTCGCGCACGGAACCGCCCCGGTGCACGGTGGCGAGGTCCAGGATCGAGACGGGGACGGACATGGGACTCCTCGGCAGCGCGGGTTCGGTGGGCTGCTCCGCAGTCAATCACCCGCGAGGTCGCGTCCCCGAAGATGGGTATGCCGGGCACCTCACGTGGGCGTGCCCCCGGCGCGTCTGCAGGGCGAGGGTGTGTGCCAGCCGCCTGTGTGGGCGAGCGCATCTGCAGGGAGAGGAAGGAGCCGAGGACGATGACCGACTCGTGGACCAAGCGCGTGGACTCCGGTCACGGCGACGCCATCACCGAGGGCCTGTTCCCGGTCGGGCTCGTCGGGCGGCCGCGCCGGGAGCTCGGTGCCGGCGCCACGTGGGTGCCGGGATGGCTCACCCTCGAGCAGCAACGCTGGCTCGTCGCCCGCTTCCGCGAGTGGGCAGCCGGGCCCGTGCCGCTGCGAGCAGCGGAGGTGCGCGGTCACCGGATGAGCGTGCAGACCGTGTGCCTCGGATGGCACTGGCGCCCCTACGAATACACCCGTGCCGCGGTGGACGTGAATGGCCAGCCGGTGCTGCCCTTCCCGGACTGGATGGTCCGGCTCGGGCGGGCGGCGCTCGTGGAGGTCACGGGTGACCCCGGCTCGGGTGAGGGGTACACCCCTGACACAGCGCTCGTGAACTACTACGACGACCAGGCCCGAATGGGGATGCACCAGGACAAGGACGAGCGGGCCAGGGAACCAGTGGTGTCCCTGTCGATCGGCGACAGCTGCCTGTTCCGCTTCGGCAACACCCGTAACCGCAAGCAGCCGTACACCGACATCGAGCTCGCCTCCGGCGACCTGTTCGTCTTCGGCGGGGAGTCCCGCCTCGCCTTCCACGGCGTCCCGAAGACCTATCCGGGGACCGCCCCTGGGGACTGCGGCTTGGCGACCGGACGCATCAACATCACCATGCGCGTCACCGGCCTGTGACGTCGGGCGAGAACGGCTTCGCCGCAGGGCCTTTCGACGCTAGTCGAGGGTTTCTATCTCGGTGCCGTTGGTGATCCGTCCGTCGCTGAGCACGTCGGCGCGCAGGCCCCCGCGGTGGATCAGGGCGCGGAGTGCGCCCTTCACCGTGAGGCGCTCCAGGTGGGCGCACGGTTCACACAGGCGCTGCCCGACGCACTCCACCTCGCCGACCCGGAAGCGGCGTCCCACCAACGCATTCAGGTCGATGCCGCGAGTCACCAGGTTGCGGCGGGCCTGGGCGTAGCCCAAGTCGCCCTCGGGAAGGGACAGCGCGTCGAGGACCTCGGCCTCGACGAGCGTGAGGTCGTATCCGCGACGGGTCGGGTCCTTGGGTGTGAAGGTCCCGGCCTTCTTGGCGTAGCGGTCTCCCTCCAGTCCGCGACCGGTCAGGGCCTGCGCCTCACCCACGGTGTACATGTCGGCGGTTGCCTCCCCCGCCAGCGCGATGAGCTCCACCCGGCCGCGCAGCCGCGGACGGTCGGGGCTCCCGCCGGAGGACGCCGGGTCAAGCTGCGCGACGACATACCCCTGCCGCACCGGAAGGTCGCTGGAAGCCCGTCCCAGCAGCGACGGGTCCTGCGGGCTGAGCACGACCCCGGAGGGCGTGCCGAACATGAGGACCGCCGTCCCCTCGTTGGTCGTGGACGCGCTGCCCTCGAGCACGGCCAGCCAGTAGCCCGGCCAGTTGAAGCCCGCCGGCCGGTCGATGGCCACGAGCCCGGCCCCCCGCGCGGCCAGCCAGCTCCGCCACTGCTCCAGGGCCGCCGGCAGCTCTTCCGCCGGCAGAGGTATGCCGGCCACGGGCGTCTCGGTTGCAGCGGCCAGGCAGGCGGCGAAGGACCGCACAAGCACCGGCGCGCCGCCACCGGTGGGGAGTTCGACCTCGATCACCAAGCCATCGTGACACGGCCCTCAGGAGGCAGCGGGCAGCACACCGTGCTCGGGCCGGAACACGTTGGCCGGGTCGAACCGGAGCTTCGCCGCGCGCAAGCGGGCGTACTGTGCCGGCGTCCAGGCGCGGGCGCAGTCCTGCTCGTCACCCGGCGCGCCGTGCAGGTTCAGGAAGGTGCGTCCACTGGTGTGTGGCGCCAGGGCCGCGTGGAGCGCGTCGAGGTCCGCGGGGACGGCGCTCTGGGGCGCCATCAAAACGCCGACACTCATGAGGTGGAACGCCGCGTCCCGCGCGCCGATCGCGTTGTCGTCGCCGCTGTGGGCGGGAGTCACCAGCGCCCCGCCGAGCTGCCGCAGCTCGACGAGCAACAGCGCACTGCCGGAGTCAGGCCCGACCCGGTCCAGCAGTGCCTGCTGCACTTCTGGGGTCAGCTCCTCCACCAACCGCCCTTGCTCCATGAAGGGGATCGGGTGCTCCGGGTCCTGGTGGATGCTGTCCAGCTGCGCGTAGGGCAGCTCCCCCACCATGTCGATGACTGCCGGGGCGCAGGACCGCATCGGTGCGAGGAACGCGTCCACCTCCGCGGCCGGGCCGGGACAGGCGACGCGCAGGTGCATCACGAACCGACCGCGAAGCGGCTCGGGCACGTCAGGCAACGGCGGCAGACGCAGGAACGCCAACGAGGTGCACATGCCGGCCGGCAAGTCTGCTGTCCACCGGGCGTACGCGGCCAGCACAGTGGCCGCGTGCTCGCCCGGGTAGAAGATGCCGCCGCCCACGATGTGGGACAGCTCCAGCAGCTCGAACGTCATCGAGGTGACGACACCAAGGCTCCCGCCGCCCCCGCGCAGGGCCCAGAACAGCTCGGGTTCACGGGTGCGACTGACGGTCCGCAGCTGGCCGTCGGCGGTGACCACGTCGAGGGCGAGCACCCGGTCGGCCGCGAAGCCGAACGCCCGCCCCAACAGGGGAAGCCCGCCGCCCAGCGTGTAGCCGACCACGCTGACGTCGGAGGTGGACCCGCACAGTCCGCCCAGCCCGTGGGGACCCGCCGCGTCCATGACCGCCCGCCACCGAGCACCGGCACCGACCGTCGCGGTCCGGGCCCGGGGATCGATCGTGACCGCGTCCATCGCGCTGGTGTTCACCAGGACACCCTCGGTGAAGCTGCGATGCCGGTTGTGCCCGGTCGCTTCGACGGCCACCGGGAGTCCCTGCGCGGCGGCGTATCGCACCGCCGACACCACGTCCTCCGCGCTGGTCGCGACCACCGCCACCGGGGGCCGGTGGGCGACGGCCAAGTTGAAGCCGGCTACCGCGTCGGGGTAACCGGCGTCGTCCGGGCGAAGCGCCCCGGATGGCAGATCACGCGCGTCGTGCGACGGAGCCGGCGACTCGTCACGTGCCCGTGCGGAGGTGACGACGGAGGTGGACTGGAGTTCCATGGCTGCCTTCCTGAGCTGGGACGCCCGACGCGGGCGTCTTGCGCTCTAGGAGGGCCACCATGACATGGGTGATACGCGACGTCCGCGGAATCACCCGAAGTGGTGAGAAAATCGCCCGCGCAGTGCCGCCCGCGAATCAGGTCGCCGGCACTGCACCGAGGCGAAGGGTCGTGGCGGCGACGTCGTCCGTCACCATGGCCGCCGTCGGACCCGGCGAGCTGGCCTCATACTTGGCGCGGTAAGCGTGGGAGATGCGTTGATTCAGCTCGGGGTCGGTGACCGGTTCCACGGTGACGGGGAACGTCGACCCACCGCTGCCGATGGTGGCGCGCCCGCCCCGCGCCGCGTGGCGGTACCAGTCACCGCGCTCACCGCGGAACGACCGAACGTACGCCTCACCGTCGACGACCACCACCCAGATCGGGCGACTGGAGGTCGATCCGTCCCGGCGGGGCGTGTGCATGTCGATTTCGAGGTTGCGGTCGAGCGCGCCGAGGGTGGCTTCGTCAAATGGGGACTCGGGCATAACCCACCTCCTGCGAGCCATGAGCTAATCGACTGTAGCCACCCCACCCGGCTGCACGCGCTCCCCCCTGGTGGCACCAGGTGCTCAGGCAGTCGCCACTGCTGCGGTGCTCAGTCGCTGCCGAGCGGTTGGGCGACGTCCTCGGACGGGTGCCGGCAGACGACACGAGGGCGTCCGCGAGGAGGGAGGCGAACCCGGAGCGCGAACACCAGCCCAGAACGAAGGCGTCCGATGCCCCAGCTGCCCGCCACGCCGGTGTTGCCTCCGACCTGATTCGGTGGCGACACTCGCTGCCGCACCGGCCGCCCTGGACGCCGTCCGTTGGGCGGGCGCAGCCGCCCTCGTCTACCTGGCCATCACGACCTGGCGGCACAGTCGCCAACCACTCGGCACGCCACCGTCGCAGCCGTTCGCGCTGCAGCGGTCGCTGCCGCGGACCTACGTGAGGGCGGTCCTGACCGACTTGGCCAACCCCAAGGTCATCCTGTTCCACCTGGCGTTCGTGCCGCAGTTCATCGCCCCGGGTGGCGACCGGCCCGTCGCATCCCAAGTAGGGCGCAGACCCGCCGGACAGGCCGCCTTCGACGCGCGCGCTGCGTGCGTCGGGGCTTGCTTCCCCTCGATCACCTGCCGCTGTAGACCGGGAACGCGCTGGACTCGCCGTAGTCCTGGGCGTGCAGGTCGCGCAACGCGGCCATGTCCGCCTCGGAGATCTCGAAGTCGACCTGCGCGTTGGAGCGCATGTGCGCTGGGTTGGCGGTCTTCGGCAGCGAGACGGTGCCCAGCTGCAGGGTGTAGCGGATGCACAGCTGCGGCACGGACACGCCATACTTCTCGGCCATCGCGGCGACGTCGGCGTTCTGGAGGATCTCTCCGTGCGCGATCGGCGAGTAGGCCTCGACGAGGATCTGCTTGCCCTCGCAGTACGACAGCAGCTCGCTCGGAGTGTTCCCCGCGTGGACGAGCAGCTGGTTCACGTGCGGGACGACGGTCGCGGTCTCAAGCAGACTGTCCAGGTCCTCCTGCAGGAAGTTCGACACCCCGATGGCGCGGATCTGGCCTGCCTGGTGCGCTTCCTCCAGGGCCCGCCAAGCCTGCCGGTTACCGTCTGAATAGTCGCCCCCGCGGAAGTCGTCCCACGGCTGCGGGCTGTGGATCAGCATCAGATCGATGTGGTCCAGCCCGAGCGTGGCCAGCGATCCGTCGATCGCGGCGACCGCGCCCTCGTAGTCCTTGATCTCGGCGGCGAGCTTGGTGGACACGAACAGCTCGTCCCGGGCGACGTCGGAATTCCGGACGCCGTCGCCGACGCCGCGCTCGTTGCCGTAGGCCTGGGCGGTGTCGATGTTCCGGTAGCCGATCTCGATCGCCACGCGCACGGCTTCGGCGGCCTTGTCGTCGTCGATGAACCAGGTGCCGAGTCCCAGCTTGGGGATCTCGACGCGGTTGGACAGCGTGTACGTCTCGTTCAGGACGGTCATGCGTTCTCTCCGTTCTGCGGAAGCTGGCCGTACGCCTCGTCGGTGACCGGCTCCAGCCACTCGTTGCGGACGTCTTCGCCCGGGGTGATGAAGGCGAGGTGGGAGAACCACGAGTCGGCCTTCGCCCCGTGCCAGTGCCTGGTCCCGGCGGGGACGCGGACGACCGATCCGGGCTCCATGCTGACGGGGTCCTCGCCGTCTGCCTGGTACCAGCCCGATCCGGCGGTGCACATGAGGATCTGGTCGCCTCCGCCGGCGGTGCCGTGGTGGATGTGCCAGTTGTTGCGGCAGCCCGGCTCGAAGGACACGTTGCTGACCGGCACGCTGCCGTCGGTCAGGGGGGCAAGGTAGCTCTGCCCGGTGAAGTACTGGGCGTAGGCGTCGTTGGGCTCCCCGAGCGGGAAGACCTGGTCGAACTGGGTGTCGGTCATGATGTTTCTCCTTTCGTTCTGTGCTCTGCAGACGGACCCGTCACCAGGCAGAGTCCTTCGGCCTGCCGGCGAGGACGCATCCCGAGGGCAGGTGGACGGCGTGCGCGGAACGGATCGTGGCGGACGAGGTCTCGGACAGGCCGACGCTCTTGCCGATCGCGGAGACCTGCCATCCCGGTCCGAGGGTTCTGGTGTGCATGGTCATCTGTCCTGAAGTGTGGTCGGGTGCCCGTCGATGGGCGCCGCGGCGGGCGCCGTCGCGGCGAGGCTGGCCAGCAGCTTCAGCCGCTCCTCGCTGGGCGAGCCGGGCTCGGCGGTGTAGATGAGGAAGGACAGGCCCGGCTCCGCGGTCAGCTCCAGGCCCTCGTAGGTCAGGGTCAGGTCGCCGACCTCGTGGTGGTGGAACTCCTTGGTCCCCGAGCCGTGGCGGCGCACGTTGTGCGCGCCCCACCGGGTGCGGAACGCATCGGAGCAGGTGGACAGCTCGCCGATCAGGTCGTGCAGCTGCTTGTCGCGTGGGTCCCGCCCTGCTTCGGTGCGCAGGATCGACACGGTGATGTCGGCGGCGGCCTCCCAGGCGGGGTAGAACGACGTGGCTCGCTCGTCGAGGAAGCAGAACCGGGCCAGGTTCCCCTTCCCCGGGCCGTCGAACACCTCGTCGTAGAAGGCGCGGCCCAGGGCGTTCGTGGCCAGGACGTCCATCCGGCCGTTGCGCACGAACGCCGGCCCGTAGGCGATAACGTCCAGCGCACGGATCAGGCTTTCCCGAGCGACCCACTTCTTCGGACTGCGCTTGCGCACGGGCTGGGCCGCGCCGTTGGCCGTCCGGGCCAGGTCGAACAGGTGCTCGCGCTCGGCGTCGTCCAGCTGCAGCGCCCGGGCCACGGACTCCAGGACGGCGTCGGAGACACCGGTCAGGTTCCCGCGCTCGATCTTGGCGTAGTACTCCGGGCTCACGTCCGCGAGCAACGCCACCTCGCCGCGTCTCAGCCCCGCGACGCGACGGTGCCCCGAGACCGCCAGCCCGGCCTGCTCGGGGGTGATGTTCGCCCGACGGGACATGAGGAACTGGCGTGCTTCGTCCCTGTTGTCCATGCCTGCAACGGTATTTCCGCCAGCGCCCCGGTGGGAGTCTCCGTCGGTACACCCTTCGCTGGAGACTCCCTCCGCGATCGCCGCAGCGATGCAATGGCACCGGCAGATCAACCATGACGAAGGAGAGATCGTGAACGAGTCGCAGAGCACTGGCTGGACCGGTGGGAAGAACGCCTTCGGCGACTTCGCCCCCGGGATGGTCCACTACACCGACAGGGTTCTCTTCGACGAGGTCTGGGAACGCGAGGGGCTCTCCAAGCGCGACAGGAGTCTGGTCACCGTCGCCGCACTCACCGCGCTGGGAAAGGTGGATCAGCTCCAGTTCCACCTCGGCTACGCCCGCCAGAACGGCCTCACCGACGACGAGCTCAAGGAGGCGCTGCTGCACCTGGCCTTCTATTCCGGCTGGCCCAACGGCATGGGCGCCACGAGCGTGCTCAAGAGCATCCTCGAGAAGGACGACTGATGGCCGTCGGGAGCGGGCTGCCCTCGGGGGTGCGCCGGGGTGCGCGTGAGGGCGCGGGGGGTGAATCACCATGAGGAAACCCCGCCCCGATCTCCAGCGTTTGTGCTGGTCGGGCGGGGTTACCGGTGGTGGAGCTGAGGGGATTCGAACCCCTGACCTTCTCATTGCGAACGAGACGCGCTACCAACTGCGCCACAGCCCCGTGGTGCGCAGACAAGATAGCACCGCCGCGGCCCTGCGCCGAAACTCGGGGCCCGACACGGCCCGGTGCGGTCAGGCGGTCCCGGTGACCTCGTCGAGGGCCACCAGGTCGGCGGCCTCCGGCTCCCACAGGCCCGCCTCGACGTTGGTGCGCAGCTGCTCGCCGGAGGTGACGCCGGCGATCACCGAGGCCACCGCCGGTTGGGCGGCCAGGCCACCCAGGGCGACGTGCAGCATCGACAGGTCGCGTTCCTTGGCGAACGACTCCAGGGCCTCGATCCGGTCCCAGTCCGCCTCCTGCAGCCACTGGGCGCGCTCCGGCTCCCTGGCCGCTCGCGACCCTGCCGGAGCGTCCGCGCCCCGCCGGTACTTGCCGGTCAGCAGCCCGTGCTCGAGCGGGAAGAACGGCAGTATGCCGGCCCCCACCTGCTCGCACGCCGGCACCAGCTCGGCCTCTACCGAGCGGTCGAGCAGGGAGTACTGGTTCTGGGCGCTGATGAACCGCTCGTAGCCGGCGGTGCGTGCGGTCCAGTCGGCATCGACCAGCTGCCACGCCGCGAAGTTGGAGCACCCAACGTAGCGGACCTTACCCTCGCGGACCAGCTCCGACAGCGCCGCCAGCGTCTCGTCCAAGGGGGTGATCTCGTCCGGCCGGTGCAGCTGGTAGAGGTCGATGTGGTCGGTCTGGAGGCGGCGCAGGCTGGCCTCGGCCGCTCGGCGGATGTAGCGCCGCGAGCCGCGGACGCCGTGGTCGGCGCCGTTCGCGCCGCGCATGTCCATGCCGAACTTGGTCGCGAGCACGATCTCCCCGCGGTGCGCGCCCAGCACCTCCCCCAACATCTCCTCGCTGGCACCGGGCTGGACCCCGTAGATGTCGGCGGTGTCAAAGAGGGTGACGCCGGTGTCGAGTGCCGCGGCGAGGATCTCCCGGCAGCCGTCGCGGTCGACGCGCCGGCTGAACGCGTTGCACCCGACGCCGACCGTGCTCACCATGAGCCCGGAGTCGCCCAGCGGACGGTAGGTCATCTCGGTCATGGGCTCCATCCTCGGGTCATGCCGACGGGCCTGCAGGTCCGGTGTCCTGCAGGCCCGTGGAGGTTGACGTCTGGGTCAGACCGCCTGGTAGACCGGCGGCAGGTCCTCGAGTTCCTCGTCGAGGGCGTAGCCGTCGAACGGCAGGTCGCGCGTCGGGACGCCGCTGTAGTCGACCGCCGCCGGCCCCTCGGCGGCCGCAGGATTCGCGAGCTGCTCGTCATACACCTCGTCGTCGAGGTGCGGGGCATCCACCGTCTGCGTCG
>NZ_DASSTI010000080.1:0-3557 GCF_035708005.1 Segeticoccus sp.
GTAGGTGACCCAACCGCGCACGCCGCGTGACCGTCATACTGGACGAGCAGGGTGCAGCCAGCACCACCTGCAGGTCAGAAGGGGGACGGTCATGGTCTCCAAGCGCATGGGTCTCACGGCGGGAGCACTGGTCGCCGTCCCCTTGGCGCTCGGGCCGGGCGCGATGGCGGCGTCGACACCAGCAGCCGCATCGTCCGGGGGCACCGGCGCAGGAGTGGTGACGCGCGTTGCCAGCGCGGCAGCGGACGCCGGGACCACCAAGCCGTCGGTGATGCGGGCCAACAGGACCGCGCAACAGGTGCTCAGCTCGATGACGCTCCAGCAGCGCGTCGGCGAGCTGCTCATGATGGGCAACCCCGCGACCAACCCTTACCTGGTGACCGAGCAGTACATCCAGAAGTACCACGTCGGCTCGGTCGTGCTCACCGGCCGCAGCACCTACGGCACCGCCCACACCAACTGGCTGGTGGGCCGGCTGCAGTCCTACACCGGCACTGCGTCGACCGGCGGCACCAAGCTCGTCGTCGCGGCGGACCAGGAGGGCGGGTACGTCCAGGTGCTGCAGGGGCCCGGCTTCTCGCGGATGCCCACGGCGCTCTACCAGGGCACCCACTGGTCACTGGGCACGATCCGCTCCAACGCGGCGACGTGGGGCGGGCAGCTCAAGAGCGCCGGCGTCAACCTCGACCTCGCGCCGGTGATGGACACCGTCTCGCAGTCCTTCGCGCCCTACAACGCGCCCATCGGCTACTACGACCGGGAGTTCGGCTACACGCCGTATGACGTCCTGATGCGGGGCAACGCCTTCGCCAACGGCCTGCGCGACGCCGGCATGGGTGTGACGATCAAGCACTTCCCGGGCCTCGGACGGGTGCGCGGCAACACCGACACCACCTCTGGCGTGACCGACACCGTGACGACGCGCTACTCCTCGTCGATCCAACCCTTCGCGGTGGGCGTGCGCAGTGGTGCCGAGGCCGTGATGGTCTCGACCGCCTACTACAAGAAGATCGCGCCCAACCCGGCCGCCTTCTCCACCAGCATCATGGGCACGATGCTGCGCGGTGACCTCGGCTTCACCGGCGTGATCATTAGCGACGACCTCGGCAACGCCAAGCAGGTCCAGGCCTGGAGCCCCGGCACCCGCGCCGTGCTGTTCCTCCAGCACGGGGGAAACCTCATCCTCACGGTCAACCCGTCAACGGTGCCGGCGATGTACAACGCCGTGCTCTCGCTCGCCGAGAGCAGCAGCAGCTTCCGCTCCAAGGTCAACAACTCTGCGCTCCACGTCCTGCAGCTGAAGGCGCGCCTCGGTCTGATCGGCTGACGCCTCCGAGCCTCCCCTCCGGCCGGTATGCCGGGTGCTCGCCCCGGCGGGGAGTGCTCCCCCATGTCCCCGAGCGGCCGAGCTGCGGCTGTCGGTGCGCCCCGGCGACTGACCTCTTTCGCCCCACAGGCCCCTCGCGTTGCGCCATCCTGTGCTTGTCCGTCCTGCCACTCCTGCCCTGCCCCTCCCCTGGAAAGCCCTCAGGTGACACCGATCCCCACCCGTCAGCTCCGCAGCGGCCTGGCCACCGACGTCGGCCGCGTCCGCGACCACAACGAGGACCACGCGGTGGTGCGCGGCACGGTCTTCGTCGTCGCCGACGGCATGGGCGGGCACGCCGCGGGTGAGGTCGCCAGCGAGATCGCCGCTACCACCCTCGCCGAGCTGGGGGAGCGGGAGCAGCTGACGCGCGAGGACGTGATCCGGCAGGTGGGCATGGCGAACGAGCGCATCCTCGACGCTGGCGACACCCCGGAGCGGTGGGGGATGGGCACCACCGTCACGGGGCTCGCCGTCGTCCATGCTGCCGGGACCGAGCACTGGCTGGTGTTCAACGTGGGGGACTCGCGGGTCTACCGGTTCGCCGACGACCGGCTCGCCCAGGTGACCGTCGACCACTCCGAGGTGCGCGCTCTCGTCGACGAGGGCCTGATCACCGAGGCGGAGGCGAAGTACCACCCGGCCCGCAACATCGTCACCCGCTCACTCGGGCACGACGACGCGGTCGTCCCCGACGTGTGGGTCTTCCCGCCGCAGCCGGGTGAACGATTCCTGCTGTGCTCCGACGGGCTGTCCAACGAGCTGTCGGCTGACGAGATCGAGCACCTGCTGCGCGCCAACGACGACGTGCAGGCGGCAGCGGAGGCCCTCGTCCGGGCCGCGGTCGAGGCCGGGGGACGCGACAACGTCACTGCCATCGTCGTCGCGTTGGACCGGGCGGGGGGCCGGTGAGACGGGGTCTTGGCCTTACGGCTGCCGGCGATCGCAATCTGAACTGGCAGTAACTGGTCCGTGCGCGCCGGGCTGAGCACGGGGCTGGCTCCTGAGCCGCGGCACTGCCAGCTGAAACTGCGGTTCGGTCCGGGCCTACGCACTGCGGTTGGGTCGGCCCACGCACTGCGGTTCGGTCCGGGCCACGCACTGCGGTTGGGTCCGGGCCACGCACTGCGGTTCGGTCGGGGCCACGCACTGCGGTTCGGGTGGGGCCACGCCGCCCGAAGCGCCATGCGGAGCCGGGCCTGTGGACAACGCCAGCGAGCCACGCGTCCGAGGCGCCACAGTGGGACCCGTGTCCACGCCAGCCACGGTCCGGCTCGAAGCGATCCGCGGCGCACTGCGCCGGGCCGGCGGCGTCTGCCGTCGCGGGGAGCTGAGCGCGGTCGCCACCGACCACGCGATCGCGTGCGCCGTCCGCGAAGGCGACATCCGGCGGATCGCGCACGGCCGCTACGCACTCCCGACGGCCGAGGAGCACCTCACCGCCGCCCATGGCCTGACCGGCACGCTCTCGCACCTGAGCGCCGCGGCGTACTGGCGGTGGCCGGTCAAGACGGTCCCGGAGCAGGCGTGGGTGACCGTGCGGCGGCACCGGCACGTGGCGCGGGAGGCGCGGGACGGCATACAGCTGGTGTGGCGTGACCTTCCGGAGCCTGACGTTCGACGAGGCGTCACCGCACCGCTGCGGACCGTCCTCGATTGCGCGCAACGGCTCCCGTTCGACGAAGGTCTGGCCGTCGCGGACTCCGCTCTGCGGAGCGGGGACGTGACGGTGCGTGAGCTCAGGGACGCGGCGGCCACGGTCCGTGGCCCTGGGCGTGCGCGGGTGCTCAGGGTGGCCGCGGAGGCGGACGGTCGGGCGGCGAACCCGTTCGAGTCCGCGCTGCGGGCGATCGCGCTGGACGTCGACTGGCTCAACGTGACGCCGCAGCACCAGATCGCCGAGGAGGGAGTGTTCGCGACGGTCGATCTCGCCGACGTGGAGCAGAAGGTGGTGCTCGAGGCGGACAGCTTCGCGCACCACGGCACGCGGGGTGCCCTGGTGCGGGACTGCGAGCGGTATGACGAACTGGTCGCCTGGGGCTGGACCGTGCTGCGGTTCACGTGGGAGCACGTGATGCTGCGGCCGGAGTACGTGCGCTGGTGCCTCGAGGCGCTGGGCGCCAGCCGTCAGGGTCGGCGGGTCCCGGCCGTGCCGCGAGAGCAGACGGACTGGATCCCGGCCTGACCGGAT
>NZ_DASSTI010000081.1:0-13616 GCF_035708005.1 Segeticoccus sp.
GCACCTGGGCTACGACCAGCTGTTCGACGGGCAGTTCTACTCGTGCGAGCTGGGGGTGGCCAAGCCGGACCCGGCCTACTTCACCCGGATCGTCGAGGAGCTCGGTGCGCCGGCCGACCGGGTGCTCTTCGTCGACGACAACGCGGCCAACGTGCGCGGCGCCCAGCAGGCGGGGTTGCGTGCGGAGCTGTTCCACCACCGCCGCGACGGGGCCGCGGCGCTGCGCGCGGTCCTCACCGGCCACGGCCTCGCGTGCGAAAGCGGGGAGTGAGCTGCGGCGCGGTACCGGTCAGACCGGCGTCATCGGCCTGACTCCTCGGCGTGTCCGGGCCTCGCCGCGCTCGCTTCCTCGCGCTGAGGGCACCACCCGCCTGCAGGGGAGCGTCGTCAGACCTGCATGCCGAGGCGGCGCGCGGAACGAGCGCGCTGCCGGCTGGCCCGCAGCCGGCGCAGCCGCTTGACCAGCATGGGGTCGGCCGCGAGCGCTTCGGGCGTGTCGATGAGGGCGTTGAGCACCTGGTAGTAGCGCGTGGAGCTCATGTCGAACAGCTCGCGGATCGCCTGCTCCTTGGCGCCGGCGTACTTCCACCACTGACGCTCGAACGTCAGGATCTCGTGGTCCCGCTCGCTCAGCTCGCCGCCGCGCTCGTCCTCGACCTGGTGCGCTGCGTTGCTCATGAACCCTCCAACGATCTGGTGCGGGTCCCATGGTACCGAGAATCACAGCGCTGTCATTCACGTGCCCGTGTCAGGCTGGGCCGCGTGGCGGACGGCTGGATCGAGGTCGGGGACCGGTGCTGGGTGCGCCGCTTCGCCCACGTCGACGTCTCCGCCGGCGTGATCGCCGGGGAAGCGGGCCTGCTGGTCCTCGACACGCGCGCCAGCCTGCGCCAGGGAGAGGAGCTGGCGGCCCATGTCCGGGCACTCTCCGGCCTGCCCGTCCTCGCCGTGCTGAACAGCCACGAGCACTTCGACCACACGTGGGGCAACGGCGCGTTCCCCGGCCTGCCGATCGTCGCGCACGAGTCCGTGCCCGCCGCCATGCGGGCGGGCCGGGCCCGCATCGAGCGCCTGTATGCCGAGGACCCCACCGTTCCGTTCGGTCCCGAGGTGGTCGCCTCCCCGCTCGTCGTGCCGACGCAGACCTTCCGCGACTCGTGGTCCCTGGACCTGGGCGGCCGGGCCGTCACCGCCCGCTTCCTGGGTCGCGGGCACACCGCCGGCGACGTCGTCCTGCACGTGCCCGACGCCGAGGTGCTGTATGCCGGTGACCTCATCGAGGAGTCCGCTCCCCCGTCGTTCGGGGACGACTGCTACCCGCTGGAGTGGGCGCCGACGCTGGAGCGGGTGGCGGGGTTGCTCGGGGAGCGCACGGTGGTGGTGCCGGGCCACGGGGCACCGGTCGGGACGGCATACCTGCGAGCGCAACGCGACGACATCGCCACGGTGGCCGCGGAGATCCGGCGGCTGCGCGGCACGGCCCGTGAGGAACCCCCACCCGTGGCGGAGGCGCTGCGCCGGGGGCGGTGGCCGTGGAAGGCGGAGCGGTTGGGCGACGCGGTGGCTCGCGGTTTCGCCCAGCTGGCCGACGGCTAGAGTCGCCGCCGTGGTGGACGCGCAACCCCTGACCGACCTGGTTCACCCCAGCTGGGCCGAGGCCCTGGCCCCGGTCGCCCCCGCGGTCGCGGAGCTGGGCGCGTTCCTGCGCACGGAACTGCAGCACGGCCGGGGCTACCTGCCCGCCGGGGAGGACGTGCTCCGGGTGTTCAGCCACCCGCTCGAGCAGGTGCGGGTGCTCATCGTCGGGCAGGACCCCTACCCGACGCCCGGGCACGCGGTGGGGCTGTCGTTCTCGGTGGCGCCGGACGTGCGGCCGATCCCCCGCAGCCTGCAGAACATCTACGCCGAGCTGTGCCAGGACGTCGGCTGCCCCACACCGGCCAGCGGCGACCTGTCCCCGTGGGCCGACCGGGGCGTGATGCTGCTCAACCGGGTCCTCACCGTCGGGCCCGGCAAGCCGGCGAGCCACCGCGGCCGCGGCTGGGAGGCCGTCACCTCCTGCGCCATCCAGGCGCTCGTCGAGCGCGGTGGTCCGCTCGTGGCGATCCTGTGGGGTCGCGACGCGCGCAACCTGCGCGAGCACCTCGGCAGCGTCCCGTGCGTGGAGAGCGCCCACCCCTCACCACTGTCCGCCCGCAGCGGCTTCTTCGGCTCCCGGCCGTTCAGCCGGGCGAACACCCTGCTCGAGCAGCAGGGCGCCGAGCCGATCGACTGGAGGCTCCCGTGATCGAGTCGTCTCGCGGCTCCTCCGACGTCGCCGCTGAACCGTCTCGGCTCTGGCACCGCTACGTCGCCATCGGCGACTCGTTCACCGAGGGCATGAGCGACGCCGACCCGGTCCGCGCGGGCGCCTACATCGGATGGGCCGACCGACTCGCCGCGCACCTCGGCCAGCAGGCCGCGCAGGCCGGCGAGCAGTTCGGCTACGCCAACCTGGCCATCCGGGGCCGGCTGCTCGCCGACATCGTCGGCCCGCAGACCGACGCGGCGCTCGCGCTCGAACCGGACCTGGTGAGCATCGTCGGCGGCGGCAACGACATCCTGCGAGCCCGCGCGGACATCGACGCGCTGGCCGCCCAGCTCGAGGACGCCGTGGCGAGGATCCGCGCCACCGGGGCCGACGTGCTCATGGCGACCCCGACCGACCCGAAGGACGCCCCGCTGGTGAAGGTGACGCGGGGCCGCGTCGCCACCTACATCGCCCACATCTGGTCGATCGCCCACCGGCACGGCGCCTACGTGCTCGACCAGTGGGGCATGACCGCGCTGCAGGACTGGCGGATGTGGGCCGAGGACCGAATCCACATGACCAGCGAGGGCCACCGCCGCGTGGCGGCCGCCGCCTTCCAGACGCTGGGATTCACCCCCGACGACGTCGAGTGGTCCACGCCGCTGCCGCCCGCGGCGCCGATCGGCCGGCGCGACGCGGTCGTGGCCAACGCCAGGTGGGCCCGCCAGTACGTCGGCCCGTGGGTCCAGCGCCGGCTCCGGGGCACCTCCTCCGGGGACGGGATCACCGCCAAGCGCCCGCAGGTGCTCCCGATCGACGCCGAGCCCGCCGCAACCGACAACTGGGGGCACCACCCGCTTGCGGGGGATTGCTGAGTGGCCGCCGCTGCCAGTAACCGCGGACCGTCAGCAACAGCGCACGACAGGTGGAGCGCGTTTCCGCAGATGCGGGCCTAGACTGCCTTTCATGCCGCAGTTGCGCATCTCCGAAGCGGCCGAGTTGCTCGGCGTCTCCGACGACACGGTCCGCCGGATGGTCGACGCCGGCCGGCTCGAGGCCGGTACCGACGACTCCGGCCGCCGGGTCGTGGACGGCGCTGCCCTCGCCGCACTCGCCCAGGAGGTCGCCGCCCCGCCCCACGTCGGCCCGGTCCGCGAGGAGTCGGCCCGCAACCGGATGCGCGGCCTCGTCACCCGTGTGGTCACCGACACCGTGATGGCGCAGGTCGAGCTGCAGGCGGGTCCCTTCCGGCTGGTCTCGCTCATGTCCCGGGAGGCCGTGGAGGACCTCGGCCTCGACGTCGGTTCCGTGGCCATCGCCTCGATCAAGTCCACGCACGTCGTCGTCGGGGTCCCCGAGTGACCAGCCGTATGCCGTCCACCCGCCGACGCGCCCACCTCACGTCCCGACCTGCCCGCCTCGCGCGCCGCCGGGGGGTCTGGGCCCTGACCGCGGCCGGAGCACTGGCGCTGAGCGGGTGTGCCGGGAGCGCGGCGGGAACGGGATCGGCACCCGCCTCCGGGCCGAACGCCGGAGCCGCCGGCACCCACACCCGCTCCAGCGGCGACGAGACGGTCACCGTCCTGGCCGCCGCCTCCCTCACCGAGGCGTTCGGCGCGATCGCCCGGCAGGTCGAGCACGACCACCCCGGCACCACGGTGGAGGTCAGCTTCGCGGCCAGCTCCACCATCGTGCAGCAGGTCAACGAGGGCGCCCCCGCCGACGTCATCGCCCTCGCCGGGCAGGAGGCCCTGAAACCGCTCGACCGCAGCCTGCTCGCGACCGGCTCGACGCGGGTGTTCGCCGGCAACTCCCTGGAGATCGCCACCCCGCCGAGCAACCCCGCCCACATCACCTCCCTCAGCGACCTCGCCCAGCCCTCGGTGGACGTCGTGCTCTGCGCCGCGCAGGTCCCCTGCGGTGACGCGGCGAAGGCCACACTGGCCAAGGCAGGGGTGACGGCCCACGTCGTGTCCTACGAACGCGACGTCAAGGCGGCCCTGGCCAAGGTCGAGCTCGGCGAGGCCGACGCCGCCATCGTCTACCGCAGCGACGTCGCCACCGCCGGCGGCCGGGTGCACGGCGTCCCGATCCCGGGCACGGTCAACGAGGTCCTGCACTACCCGATCGCCCGGCTCGACGACTCCCCCGGCGCCCGCGCCTTCGTCGCCGCCGTCCTCTCCCCGAAGGGCCAGCAGCGGCTGCACGCCGACGGATTCCAGTCGCCATGACCACCGCGCGCACCACCCCGCGGCCGACCGCACCCGTCGCGGCGGCCACGCCCCGGCACCCCGCCCGCCTGCGCCGCCGGGCGGCCCTGCTCATCCCCGCCTGGCTGGGCGTCGCCCTCCTGGTGCTCCCCCTGCTGGCGCTGCTCGTGCGGGCCGACTGGGCCGGCATACCGGCACACCTGGCGCAACCAGAGGTGTGGCCGGCCGTCCGGCTCTCCCTGATGACCACGAGCTCGACGCTCGTGGTCTGCTGCCTGCTCGGGACGCCGCTGGCGTGGCTGCTCGCCCGCTCCACGCACCGCGCGGTCGCGTGGCTGCGGGCGTTCATCACGGTGCCGCTGGTCCTGCCGCCGGTCGTCGGTGGCGTGGCGCTGCTCATGGCCTACGGCCGCACCGGCGTGGTCGGCGAGCCGCTGCTGCGCGCCTTCGGGATCACCGTGCCCTTCACCCCGTTCGCGGTGGTGCTCGCGGAGGTGTTCGTCGCGCTCCCCTTCTACGTGCTCGCGGTCGAGGGGGCCATGCGCGGGCTCGACCCGCGCTATGACGGGCTCGCCGCGACGCTCGGCGCCTCACCGTGGCGCACCTTCCGGACCGTGGTCGTGCCCATGGTGGCGCCCGGCATCGCCAGCGGAGCGGCCCTGGCCTGGGCGCGCGCGCTGGGCGAGTTCGGCGCGACGATCACCTTCGCCGGCAACTTCCCCGGCCGCACCCAGACCGCCCCGCTGGCCATCTACGTCGCCCTCGAGCAGGACCCGCAGGCCGCCGTGGCGCTCAGCCTGGTGATGCTGCTCGTCAGCGTGGTTGTCCTCGGCCTGCTGCGGGGGAAGTGGCTGCGGTGAGCGTGTACGCCGACGTCGCGCTGCGCCGCGGGACGCTCGACCTGCAGGCCACGCTCGAGGTGCCCGCCGCCGGCGTCACCGCGGTGCTCGGGCCGAACGGGTCGGGCAAGACCACGCTGCTGTCGGCCCTGGCCGGGCTGCTGCCGCTCGAACGAGGCTCGGTGACCCTCGTCGAGAACCAGCGAGCCGGCGGCCAGGTCTGGGAGGACGCCGCTGCCGGGACCCGGCTGCCCGCCGACCAGCGGCGGGTCGGGCTCGTGCTCGCCGACCACCTGCTCTTCCCCCACTTGTCGGTGCTGGACAACGTCGCCTACGGACCGCGCAGCCGGGGCGCGGGGCGCCGGGAGGCGCGCGGTCGGGCATACCGCGAACTGGAGGCGGTGGGCCTCGGTGACCGGGCGGGGGAACGCCCCTCGGCCCTGTCGTCGGGCCAGGCGCAGCGGGCCGCGCTGGCCCGGGCCCTGGCCACCGACCCGCTGCTGCTGCTGCTCGACGAGCCGCTGTCCGCGCTCGACCCGCAGACCCGGGCCCGCACCCGCGCCGACCTGGCCGGTCGGCTGCGCGAGTTCCCCGGCGCGACGGTGCTCGTCACGCACGACCCGCTCGACGCCCTCACCCTGGGCGGCGAGCTCGTCTTCCTCGAGGGCGGCCGGGTGGTGCAGCGCGGGCGCCCGGCCGAGGTGGTGACGCGGCCGCGCAGCGGCTACGTCGCCGAGGTCGTCGGGCTGAACCTCTGGGCCGGGGAGGCGCTCGACGACGCCCACGTGCGCGTGGGGTCGGTGACGGTCATGGTCGCCCAGGAGCCCGAGCTCGTGGCCGGCCGGCCGGCCTGGGTCGCCATCGCGCCCAGCGCCGTTGCCCTGTATGCCGACCGCCCCGCCGGCTCGCCGCGCAACACCTGGCCGCTCACCGTCCGCGACGTGCAACCCGCCGGGCAGTCCGCCCGGGTGGGCCTGACCGGACCGGTGGAGCTGGCCGCCGAGGTCACCACGGCGGCCGTCGCCGACCTGCGGATCGGCGTGGGCCAGCAGCTGTGGGCCACGGTCAAGGCCAGCGAGGTTCGCGCCTACCCGGCCTGACACCCGCCCCGGCCCGGCCTGACACCCGCCCCGGCCCGGCCGGACCCCGCGGACCGTGCTGTTCGCCTACGTGTTCGGCGGCGCCATCGTCCCGCGTCGATCGTTGTGCCCTGCTGGCCGCTGGAGCGCTCAGAAGAGCACAACGATTGCGGCGGCAGGCCGTCTCGCAGAGTGGACAGCCGCCGGTATCGTGCAGCCATGCCGGTCGACCGCCTCATGCCCACGGAGGAATCGGCGGACCTCATTGCGCTGACCCGCGAGATCTGCCGGGACCACCTCGCCCCCACGGCCGGTCCCGCGGAGGCCGCCGGGGAGTTCCCCCGTGACACCTTCCGGCTGTTGGGCGAGGCTGGCCTGCTCTCCCTGTCCTACCCCGAGGAGTTCGGCGGGGGCGGTCAGCCCTACGAGGTCTACCTGCAGGTGGTCGAGGAGATCGCCAGCGCCTGGATGAGCGTGGCGGTCGGGGTCTCGGTGCACTCGCTGACCTGCTTCCCGGTGGACCGGTTCGGCACCGAGGAGCAGAAGAAGCGGCTGCTGCCGGAGATGCTCTCCGGCAGGACCCTCGGCGCCTACTGCCTGTCCGAGCCGCAGGCCGGCTCGGACGTCGCGGGCATCCGG
This sequence comes from Segeticoccus sp., assembly GCF_035708005.1. Taxonomy (NCBI): domain Bacteria; kingdom Bacillati; phylum Actinomycetota; class Actinomycetes; order Micrococcales; family Intrasporangiaceae; genus Segeticoccus; species Segeticoccus sp. The sequence continues at coordinate 7,058 of NZ_DASSTI010000081.1, forward strand.
ACGCGCGCGACGCGCAGTGGCGACGGGTCGGCATACCGGGTCAGTGGGGGGAAGGCGTGGATCTCCCACGCCGGGCACGCCGACTTCTACACCGCGTTCGTGCGCACCGGTGACCACCCCAGCAAGGGGCTGTCCTGCCTGGTCATCCCGGCCGGCACCGAGGGCATGACGTTCGCGCCGCCGGAGCGCAAGATGGGCCTGGCCTGCGACACCGTGCGGGAGGTGCTCTTCGATGGTGCGCAGGTGCCGGCCGACCGGCTGGTCGGCGAGGAGGGCATGGGCATGCCGATCGCCCTCGCCGCGCTGGACTCCGGCCGGCTCGGGATCGCCGCCGCGGCCACCGGACTGGCCCAGTCCGCGCTCGACGTGGCGGCGCGGTATGCGAAGGAGCGGGAGCAGTTCGGCCGGCCGATCGCCCAGTTCCAGGGCGTGGCCTTCCTGCTCGCCGACATGGAGGCGGCCGTGACCTCGGCGCGCGCGAGCTACCTGCACGCGGCGCGGCTCAAGGACGCGGGCCGGCCCTTCAGCAAGCAGGCCGCCGTCGCCAAGCTGGTCTGCACCGATGCCGCGATGAAGGTCACGACCGACGCGGTGCAGGTGCTCGGTGGCTACGGCTACACCGAGGACTTTCCCGCCGAGCGCTACCTGCGGGAGGCGAAGGTGACCCAGATCTTCGAGGGCACCAACCAGATCCAACGGCTCGTCATCTCCCGGCAGCTGCTGTCCGACTGACCGAACCACTGGTCGACTGACCGAACGAAAGGGACCATCCGTGCAGATCACCTCCTCCACCGTCGCGCTCGTCACCGGCGGGGCCTCCGGCCTCGGCGAGGCCACCCTCCGACGGTTGCACGACGAGGGCGCAGCCGTCGTGATCGCCGACCTGTCGAGCGAGCGTGGCAAGGCCCTGGCCGACGAGCTCGGTGACCACGCCCGGTTCGTGCAGACCGACGTGCGCGACCCGGAGCAGGTGCAGGCCGCCATCGACACCGCCCGCGAGCTGGGGGACCTGCGCGTCACGGTCACCTGCGCCGGCGTGGCCACCCCGGGACGCGTCGTCGGCAAGCGGGGGCCGCTCGACCTGGACGCCTACCGGCAGGTCATCGAGATCAACCTCGTCGGCACCTTCAACGTCCTGCGCCTCGCGGCGGCGTCGATGATGGAGAACGAGCCGGTGGACGGGGACCGCGGCGTCGTCGTGATGACCGCGTCCGTCGCGGCGTTCGACGGGCAGATCGGGCAGGCGGCCTACGCCTCGTCCAAGGGCGGCGTCGTCGGCCTGACCCTGTCGGCGGCACGCGACTTGGCGGACAAGGGGATCCGCGTGATGACGATCGCCCCCGGCACCTTCGCCACGCCCATGATGGCCGGCCTGCCGAATGACGTGCAGAGCGTCCTGGAGCAACAGATCCCGCACCCCTCGCGCCTCGGGCGACCGGAGGAGTATGCCGCGCTCGTCGCCCACATCGTCGACAACCCGATGCTCAACGGCGAGGTGATCCGCCTCGACGGCGCCCTGCGGATGCCGCCGCGCTGACCCGCCGGGACGCCCGGCGAGCGCCCGTCCGCCCCTGCTGCAGACGGGCGCTCGTCAGGCGAGCGGCCGACCCTGACGTCTCGGCCGCAGGCCCCCTCCCCCGCCCTTGGGAATCCACGAGATACCCCTCGCGGCCGGGAAGCAAACCTTGGCCCCGCCGACTCATACTCGGCGGGGCCTGCTGTCGTGTGTAGTCGCCGTGCCCGCCCGGGCGCGGCAGCGACACGCGGTCAGCCGGTGACCGGCAGCTGGGTGGTCGTGGGCGAGGGGGTCGGGGGCTCGGTGTCCGTCGGCGTGGGGGTGGTGGTCGTCGGGCTCGGTGCGCTCGTGGTGCTCGTCGGGCTGGGTGCGGTGGTGGTGCCCGTCGGTGTCGGGGTGGTCGGTGCCGTGCTCGGGGAGGTCGTGGACGGTGCGGGACTGGTCGGGCTGGTCGGGCTGGTTGTGGGGGTCGCCGCCTTGGGTGCGCAGACAGCAGAGGCCAACCGGATGGTGGTGCCGAGGCCGGGCTGGCTGACCACGGCACCGATCGCGCCGGTCGCGTCGTCCTTGGTCGCGGGCACGTGGAAGGTGATGGTCGTCCCGGTCCCGAAGGTGATGGGGGCGGAGGTCTGGGTGAAGGTCTGGTTGACGGCGCCAGTGGCGACGACGGTTGCGCGCCCGTTGCGGCAGGTGGTGGCGACGTTCAGTGTGCGGCTCGGGAAGCTGAGGTGGAAACCGGTCACCGTGGCCGAGGAGCTGCTGGGGCCGGTGGTCACGGTGGCCAGTTGGATGCTGAAGTCGCCGTTGGTCGCCGTGGACGGGATGCCCCGTGCCGTGGTCTGCACCGCGCCGGTGCTCGTCGCGCGGCCCGGCGTCGGGCCGACGGAGCTGGTCGCGCCGGTGGCGTGCACGCCGTAGGCGGCGTCGGTGTTCACCGGGGCAGCCGTCCCCGCCCCTGCCGCCACGAGCAGCGCGGTCGCGCTCGTGACACCGGCGACGACGGAGAAGCCGTAGAGCCCCCGCTTGCGGTTCATGTGGTTCCTCTTCCTTGGGAGTGGTGGTCGCGCCTGGTCACGCGACGATCGAGATCGGGGTGCCGAGCGGCAGGAGACGGAACGCCGCCAGGGCGTCGCTCGGCACGCGGACACAGCCGTGGGAGACCCGGCCGGATCTGCCGTCGGTGGTGGGCCAGCCGTGCACGGCGACGGTCCCGGGGCCACCGCCGTAGCTGTCCAGGGTGTCCGAGTGTGCCCCGGTGGCGAAGATCACCGGCGAGTAGCTCTGCGCCCGGTCGACGAACGACGCGAGCAGGAAGGTCTGCCCGGCCGGCGTCGGGGTGGCTGGCGCGCCCTCACCGATCGGCCAGCGGCCCTCGAGACGCCCACCTCTGTGGATCGTGAGCTGCTCCCGGGCGAGGTCGATCCGCACCGCCCAGCTGGTGCGGGCCCGCTGGAGACCGGTTGACGGCAACCACGCCGTGGCACCGTTCGGGCGGGAGGGCAGGCGGACCTGCACCCAGCCCGGCCGCTGCGCAATCACCGGCAGCCAGGTCGGCATACCGATCTGCCGCGCAGGGATCGTCGCCAGCGCCGGGCCACCGGGGGAAACGAACCCCACCGCTGACCTGCCGATGTGCACGACCTTTCCGCCGCTCGGGCGCGTCAGGTCGACCGGCGCGTTCGGCAGGTCGGCGAACGTCGTAGCCGGTATCAGGCGGGCGCGCTGTTGCGGCGAGACCCGAACGGGTGGCACCACGGTCGGCGCCGCCGCCGCGGCAGGCTCGGCTGCTCGCGGTGATGCCGAGGACGTGACCGAACCGATGCGGGAAGGTGCCGCCGCGGCGGCGACTCGACGGCTTGCGTCGTGGACGTGGGCGTGGCCCTGGCCGGCGACCGCGCCACACGCGGCGAGCGCCAGCCCGGTCAGCAGGAAGCCCGTGAGTACGCCGAGTCCGGACGCGCCCAACCGGCCGACCACCGCCCGGGCACCGCGGGAGGCCTCCCCGCGTCCGCTCACTTGCCGAAGGTGGTCAGGAAGGCGAGGCCGTTGGGTTCGCCCACACCGGTCACGTTGTCCCACGCGGCGTTGCTCTGGAGGTTCTCGGGCTTGGTGTCGAAGCCAACCACCGCGAGGCCGGTCGGCCCGCCCTTGATGTAGACACCCGCCGACTGGTGCTGGACGTCACGGATCGCGCTGCTGCCCATGAGCCGGTACAGCGACGGTGCGGCGAGGCCCACCTGGCGGCCGGTGCGCGCCTTCGAGACTGCCACCAGGCTGGCGACCACCGGCGCCGCGAGGCTGGTGCCACCGGCACCGGTGTACTTCGTGGTGTTGGACCTGGTGGTGTAGTGGATGCGGTAGGGAGTGAACGGGTCCGCGAGAGCGCTGACGTCCGGCAGCATGCGGTAGGCGCTCGTGCCGTCCACGCGGCCGTTCTGCCAGGTCGGCCGCTTGTAGAGCGTGCTCACGCCGCCGCCGGCCCCGGTCGTCTCGGCGTAGGGCCAGAACTCCCTCCACGAGGCGGTTCCCCGCGCCTGCTGCGCGTAGAAACGGTCCTCCCAGCCGGTCGTCATGGCCCGCGTCCCGTTCTGGGCGAGACCGACGGCCGTGCCGCCGACCGCCGTGACGTAGGCGGAGGACGCCGGGTAGCCGACACCGCGCCGACCGTCGGGGTTGACCGAGCTGTTGTTGCCCCAGTCACCCGTGGACGCGAAGACGCTGATCCCGGTCAGCGCCGCCTGCTTGAAGGCCCGGTCGAAGGAGGCGAAGTCGGCGAAGGTCGCGCCGGCGTCAGTGGTGCTCCCCCAGGACATGGAGATCACGTTTGCGGTGTGCGCGGACACGGCCTGCTGGACCTTCTTGGCCAGGTCCACGAAGCCACAGCTGGCCGCGCCGTAGTAGTCGATGGTCGCGTTCGGCGCGATGGCGTGGGCCGCCTGCACGTCGAGGGCCTGCTCGACCTTGGTGCCCGGCGCGTCGCACTGCTTCATGTTGCTGTTCGCCGTGGTGACGTAGCGGTGGTAACGCATCGAGGGGAGCGCCGGGTAGCCCACGTTGGACATGTACTCGTTGGTCAGCTTCAGCAGGTTGCTGTCGTCGCCCCACAGCACGACGGCGATACGGGGCGCTTCGACGGCCGCCGTGCCTGCGGCATACATCTGCCCGAGCTGCTGGGGGGTGTAGCCGCACAGGTAGTTGCTCTCGCGGGTGTACTTCTTCACGCTCGGGTACAGGTGCTGTCCCCAGAAGGTGGCGCACGACGTGCTTCCGTCGCCGACGGGCGCGGTGGCGTGCGCTCGGGCCTGCTGGACGTCCTGCTGCGGCACCTGGAGCGTCGAACGGGTCGTGAGCGGGTTCACGACGTCGTGGGTCCGGGCCATGGCGAGGGTGTTCAGCCCGGCGACCCCGGTGACGCCGGAGGCGGACTCGACGGTGGGCACCCTGGTGGCGACCAGTCCCCGCCGCCCGTGCACGGTGGCGTTGGCGATCCCGGCGTGGAAGGCGGCGTCGACCTGGCGGACGGTGCCGGTCACGTAGACCGAGCCCGCGTCGCGGTTCGTGCCGCTCACGCCCAGGCCGTGGGTCCGCGCCCATGCCGCGGCCCGGCGGACCTGGCCCTCCGTGGGCGCGAACGTGCGTCGGTACTGCGCGGGCGAGACCACCTTCCCCGAGGCGATCCACCGCTCGGCCAGCCCCTGGTGGCGCATGGCCACGTGCAGGGTCAGGTTCATGCGCGCGCCGGCGCTGGCCGAGGAGGTGACGACCGGTTCGCCGGACCCGGCGCGGTGGTCGACCGCCCACGTCGGTGCGGAGTTGGGCAGGGCGGCCCGGCCACGGTCAGCCTGACCGGCACCGAAGGCCGCGCCCGCCATGGCGGGCGTCGCGATCAGGGTGGCTGCGGTGACCGCGGTGATCGCGAGTCGTCGGGGTGACATGGTGCTCCTTGCTGGTGGGTGATGGCCGCTGGAGGTCCGGGTTTCCACCTCGAACCTTGCTCTGGGTTGGGCGCGGCACGGTGCCATGTCAGTCGACCGCACGCCGCCGTGGGCTGAGCTGCCCGGCGAAAATGAACCCCTCGCTCTCGTGCCCCTCGGCACGTGCGAGGAGTGCCAAGGAAGTTATAGCAGCCCGGATGACCGCCGCCAACCTCTGATCTGCCCGCGAGACAGCGGATTACGGGAGTTCGACCGGTTCCTGTCGGTATGGCTGACACGGCATCGGCTGTTCGGCCGATGTTCCACGCCGACGACGCGGCGTAGGGCGCGGACGGAGTCAGTCGCTGACCTGCCGGGAGCGGTAGCGCGCCCAGCCGATGACGAAGGTCAGCGTGGTCAGGGGCACGACCGGCAGCGCCCACGGCGCGAACAGGACGAGCGCCCCGCCCACACAGGCGCCGCCGGCGAGACAGGCGAGGATGGCGACGCTGCGCCGGTCGGCGGCGGAGAGCCCCTCGCGGCGTGCCAACGCCCCTACCACCCCGGTCAACGTCCCGGTCAGGTAGGTCGTCGAGACACCGGTCGGCAGCCGGCGCATCGCCGAGCTCTGCAACCCCATGGCGAGCGCGGCTACGCCGAGGAGCGCCAGCTGCGCTGCGTCCTCGGGTCGTCCCCCGGCGAGCTCCCAGCCGACGGTGAAACCGGCGAGCACGACGAGCTCGAGCAGGAGCACGACGGTCACCGAGGAGGGCCACGCCGGCTCCTCGGCCGCTGCCCGACCCGCCACTCGCGCACCGGCCGCCGCGCCCGTGATGTAGCCGGCCACGGCGACCCCGGTGTGCACGGCGAGGTCCGAGGACGCCTGCGTGGCCGACATACCCAAGAGCACCAGGTTCCCCGTCATGACACTGGCGAACGCCCCACCCAGCCGGGTGAACGCCGCCACGTCCACTGCACCCGTCCCCAGGGTGAGGACGGCCGTGCGCACCGCGAGCTGGGCGGAGTCCCCCGGCGGACGCACTCAGGCACGCTCCCCTCGGACCAGTGGTGTGGCACGGACAGTCGGCGACGCACCGAGCGTATGCCGGTGCGCCGCCACCTGCCGCGT
>NZ_DASSTI010000082.1:0-27714 GCF_035708005.1 Segeticoccus sp.
TAAGTCGCGACTGCTGTATCCGCTCGGCCAATCGCTTGCCGTCGCCGGTCAGCGTGACCTCGCCGGCCAGGGACGTTTCCTGCCGAGCGAGGCCCAGGTCCCGGAGCTGCTGGGAGGCTTCTGCCGTCGCGAACCCTCCGCTCTCGTCGCTGATCTCCTCCTTGATCTGGGACGGCTTCGCCTGTCCGCCTTCGGCGTGCGCGAGTAGGAGCACCTGCTCCACGTCGGTGCTCCTGATCTGTCGCTGTACCTGCTGCAAGTCCATGCTGTCCCTCCCTGTCGTGTCGCTGACTCTAGGAGCACCCACGCACAGACGGCGATACGGAAAGTGAGAAAGGTCACATATATGTCAGATGGCGGGTATGGACAGGACACTCCGGCTCGTCCTGCCGGTCACGGCGGACGGTGCCATCGCGACGGCGGGCGTAGGCGGCGGACGGCTCGTCGCCGTCGTCATGGTCGATCTGTCCGGCCATCCGCAGGTGGCGAAGCTGATGCGGGTGCACAAGCACGTCGGTTCCGGCGACGTCCTCTCGCAGTGGGGCTGCTAGTCGACGGAGGCCCCGTCGTTCTCCGCCTGGCGTTCGCGAGGCCGCTCGACCTGACGCTCGCCCTGACGTTCGACGTGCCACGCCGCGCCGGCCTCGCCGACCAGGTCCTCACCGCCCGGGCGCTCTACCTCCAGCAGAGCTTGGAGGGCGACAGGATGAGCACGACCAAGGACCATCCGCGGGTTCGAGGTTCCGCCAGGAGGATTCGAGGCCCGCGGGAGAAAACTGTTGCCAGCGCTGCTCGCAGCGGACTTTCGCGCCGCCGGGATGGGCCGGAAGCAGGCGAAGCAGGCCGCGTCGGACATGGTCGTGAGCTGGCGGGAGTTTGGCTCGATCCGGATCCCTGGCCGCTGAGCCAGCGGTTCCTATGCCGCGTGGTAATCGAAGGTACGGGACAGCTTTGAACTGGTGGGCGATACTGGGTTCGAACCTCTTTGGGTCCGGCCAGTCCCGGCGCACCGACGCCGAGCCACGGGTCGCCTGCGGGCGTGCGCGCGGGGGGAGTAGGCCTCGAGCGTGAGTCAGCTTGGCGACCGACACGCACCGATCGCTCATCGCGGCGACAGACGTGCTATGGCGCACCGCATGGTGCCCCTCCGGGCCGGTAGGTACTGGCAGGTGCCGACGTGGCGCCCCTACCACCGGGAGGAACCATGGATCAGCTGCTGTCCGTGAGCGAGGCCGCCGAGCTCCTCGGCACCACGGTGCGCTTTCCGCGCCGGCTCGTCGCCGAACGGCGAATCACCGTCGTCCACGTCGGCCGACACGTGCGGATTCCGCGCTCGGCCATCGAGGCGTTGATCGAGGAGGGCACGGTCGAGGCGGCCGCTCAAGGCCCGTACCGGTGATCTTCACCACTGAATAAAGTGGGGATAAAGTGTGGGCTGGCCGGAGGAGAGCGAACCCATAAGCCTCTGACCTGCGGGTTTGCTCCCCCGGTTGGACTCGAACCAACAACCCTTCGGTTAACAGCCGAATGCTCTGCCAATTGAGCTACAGGGGAAGGCCCACCGCGGCGGGTGGTGCGGCGGCAACTCTAGCAAAGATCCGCGCCGCCTCCGAACCACCCGGCCGCCCTGCGGCCCGCACTGCGAGGGCCGCCAGCCGGAGACCGCCGTCACCTCTCGGGCGGCAGACCTACCTGGTCGCGCAGCTCGTCCAACGTGGCCCGGAGGAGCTGTTGCACCTCCGGGTCGTCGCGACGGACGCCACGACCGAGCAGGGTCTGCTCGAGCAGCTCCCCGGTGGCGTGGTCGCGCCGGATGACCACCCGGCCCCGACCCTGCCCCGGGAAGGCGAGCTGGGCGGCGAGCACCACGGAGGACTGCACCCGCTCGTGCACCGCCTGGGCCATCGCGCCCGACTGGTTCTTGAAGCTCCACTGGGCCGCCTGCGACCCGTCGACCCAGGTGATCGTGAGGGTCCACAGGTCCTGGTTCCAGCTTCCCGCGTCGGCCAGGTGCCACGGCTTGCGCAGCGTGACCACACCGTTGCTCGCCACGACGATCACCGACCAGTTGGTGGCCACCACGTGCGCCGCCGTGTTGTCGTCGACGGCGAACGCCAGCACCCGCTCACCGTGCGGCAGCTCGAGCGCCGCCTTCACGGAGTCCGGCAGCCCCGGCCGCCGGGGACGGTGCTGGGCGAACCAGCTCATCAGGCCAGCCCCGCCCGCAGCTCGGCACGGGCCCGCTGCAGGGTCTGCAGCCGGAAGCCCAGCTCGCGGGCGTGCTCCCGGTCGGCGTCGGCGTCCAGCCGCCGCAGCGCGCTCAAGGCATCGGCGATCTGCCGAGCGAGCCCGACCTCCTGCACCCGCACGAGCAGCTCCTGCACATAGCGCCCGTCCGGACGGCCGGTCATCGCGTCGTAGCGCGCCGGCAGCGACGCCACGGCAAGCTCGCTCACCAGGGGCTGCACCGCCTGGGCCGCGTGGTCGTGCACCGCGGCGGCCCAGCCTGCGGTGGACGTGGCCGCCGCCGGTCCCCCTGCTGCGCGGACCGCGTCGTGCACCGCGTGGTGCGCCGGCGCGCCGAAGGCGTCCTCCGGCAGGGCTTCGAAGGACGCCTGCTCCACGCACTGCGGGAACTGCAGCAGCACCTGCAGCAGCTGCCGCTCCGCGGAGGTGACGGGGTCGCGCAGGTCAGGTGCCGGCATACTCTCGGCCGGCCGCTGAGTGGGCACCTCCCCCGCCGACCCGGTATGCCCGGCCGCGCGCACTGGCTCCCCCCGGCGCGTCCCAGCGCCGTCGCCTCGCCCCTCGACCCGGCCGGCGCGCTGCACCTCGCGGGCGAGCTGCTCGACCTCGACGCCGAGCCACCCGGCGACAGTCCGGACGTATTCGGGGCGCAGCGCGCGGTCACGGATGGAGTGGATGATCGGGGCCGCGGCCCGCATCGCCTGGACCCGGCCCTCGGCGAGGTCCAGGTCGAACCGCCGGACGGTGGTCCGCACGGCGAACTCGAACATCGGCACGGCGTCCTCGATCAGTGCCCGCACCGCCGGGTCGCCGCCGGACTGCCGCAGCTCGCACGGGTCCTGGCCGGAGTCGGCCACGGCGACGAACGACTGGGAGGCCCAGCGCTGGTCCTCGGCGAACGCGCGCATCGCGGCCTTCTGCCCGGCCGCGTCCCCGTCGAAGGTGAAGATCGTCCGCGCCGGCGCTCCTCCGGCCTCGTCGCGCATCAGCCGCCGCAGCGTCTTGATGTGGTCCACGCCGAACGCGGTGCCACACGTCGCCACCGCCGTCTCGACCCCGGCGAGGTGGCACGCCATGACGTCGGTGTAGCCCTCGACCACCACCGCCCGCCGGTCCCGCGAGATCGCCTTCTTCGCCAGGTCGAGCCCGTAGAGGACCGAGGTCTTCTTGTAGATCGGCGTCTCGGCGGTGTTGAGGTACTTCGCCTCGATCCGGTCATCGTCGAAGAGCCGCCGGGCGCCGAATCCCACGGTGTCACCGGTGATGTCGCGGATCGGCCAGACCAGCCGACCGCGAAAGCGGTCGTACAGCCCGCGGTTCCCGCGCCCCGCCAGGCCTCCGGCGACGATCTCGTCGTCGGTGAACCCCTTGCCGCGCAGGTGCCGGGTCAGCTCTTCTCCTTGGCGCGGTGCGAACCCGACCCCGAACGTCTCGGCGGCGCCTCGGTCGAAACCTCGAGCGCGCAGGAAGTCCCGGCCCGCCCGCGCCTCCGCGGCCCCGACGAGCGCCGCGGCGTAGAACTCACCGGCGACGCGGTGCGCCTCGACGAGTCGTGCCCGCCGCCCGAGCGACCCCTCCTCGCGGCAGGGCCCACCTCCGGCCTCGTAGTGCAGCTCCAGCCCGAGCTTGCCGGCGAGCCGCTCGACCGCCTCGGTGAAGGCGAGGTGCTCCACCTTCATGACGAACGAGATCACGTCGCCGCCCTCGCCGCAGCCGAAGCAGTGCCACGCCCCCACGGCCGGCCGGATGGTGAACGAGGGCGTCTTCTCGTCGTGGAACGGGCACAGCCCCTTCAGCGAGCCCGGCCCGGCCGACCGGAGCGTCACGTGCTCTCGCACGACGTCCTCCAGGGAGGAGCGCTCCTTGACGAGCGCGATGTCCTCGCTCTTGATCAGGCCAGCCACCCACGCCCTCCCTTCGGTATGCCGTGAGTCTAGGCAGTGCCCGCCCCCACCCGTGCGCGCCGTCCCCACCCGTGGACGTTCGCCCCGGTCAGGGCACCAGGTCGCGCACGACCTCGGCGGCCGGCACGTCGCGGGCACTGAGGTGACCGATTCCGGCATACATCGGCTGGGCGTCGGTGTCGCCGGCGGAGGTGGCGGCGGCACGCAGCTGGGCGAGCACCTGCTGCACCATCGGGAAGGCGGCGGGCGCCTGCGGTCCGTAGGTGTCGGTGAACGCGTTCCGCAGCATGCGGGCGGGGCGGCCGGTGAAGGCCCGCGAGACCACGGTCGCCTCGCGCTGGGGGTCGGCCAGGGCGTCCTTGTATGCCGGGTTCGCACCGGACTCGGGCGTGCGCAGCAGGGCGCTGCCCACCTGGACGGCGGTCGCGCCGGCGTCGAGGGCCGCACGGACGTCGGCCGCGGTCGTCACGCCACCGGCACCGACGAGCGGGAGGCTGGTCACCGGACGGACCTGCTGCAGCAGCGGCACGAGGGCCAGGTCATTCGGCTCGGCCGCGACGGAATGGGTGCTGCGGTGCCCGCCCGCCGTCGCGGCCTGGACGCAGAGGAAGTCGGCGCCGGCCGCGTCGGCGGAGGCGGCCTCGGTGGGGTCGGTCACCGTGACGCCCACGGTAGAACCCGCCTCCTGCAGCCGCTCGATGACACCGGCCGGCGGGATGCCGAAGGTGAACGTGACGACCGGGACCGGCTCGGCCGCCAGCAGGTCGATCTTGTCCTCGAAGTAGGTGGTGTCGTGCCACTGCGGCTCGGGCAGCTCGACCTGCCAGCGACCGGCCTCGTCGGCGAGGAGCTGGCGGTAGCGCGCCAGCACCGGCTCGGTCGCCTCCCGGTCGACCGCGCCCGGCACGAACACGTTGACCCCGAACGGTTTCGGGGTCAGCTCACGCGTGCGCTGGATCTGTCCGCGCAGCTTCTCGGCGGGGCCGTAACCCGCCCCGAGGAAGCCGCTGCCGCCGCAGCTGGCGAGCGCGGCCACCAGCTCAGGGGTGGAGGGGCCACCGGGCATGGGGGCGGACAGCACGGGGATGTCGATCGCGGAGAACAGGTCCATGCCGCCATCGTGGCACTGCTCCGCGCCGGGTCGCCGAGGGCCTTCCCCGCGGTTAGTGTCGAAACAGCCCCAGCCGCCCCGCCCGTGAGCAGTTCCTGCCCCGGCATCGAGCGGACGACGCGGCAGGAAGAGGAGGACTCTGGTGACGCACTCCGTCTCGGGACCCGCGAGCACCCCGCCCGACGGGATCGCTTGGCCCGGGGAGTACCTCACCGCCGGCCCGTGGAAGGTCTTCGCCCGCCGGGCCCCCGCGCTCAGTGACGGCGCCGTCCCCGGCATCTACGTGCACGGCCTCGGCGGTGGGTCCGCGGCCTGGACCGACCTCATGGGGATGCTGGGCGACCGGGTGGAGGGGTATGCGGTCGACCTGCCCGGCTTCGGGATGTCGCCGGCGCCGGCGGAACCCGCCTACACGGTGCCGGCCCAGGCCAACGTCGTGCGCGACCTGCTGGAGCACTTCGACACCCCGGTGCACCTCATCGGCAACTCGCTCGGCGCGGCCGTCGCCCTGCGCGTCGCGGCGGCCTGCCCGCAGTCGGTGCGCACCCTGACGCTGATCGCCCCCACCTTCCCGGACTGGCGCCCCCGGCCGGCGACCGTGGCGATGGTGGCGCCGCTGGTGCCCGTCCTGGGCCAGCGCCTGATGCTGCGGCAGGCGGCGAGCTCGCCGGAGGAGCAGGCGCGGCAGGTGCTCGCCGGCCTCACCGGGCCGGGCGCCCACCTCGAGCCACGCCACCACGCGCAGGTACTGGCCGACATCGAGGCGGCGATCGGCAACCCGGACCTCGGCACCGCCTACCTCGCGGCGGTGCGCGGAGCGGTCAGTGGCTACCTGCAGCGGGGACGACGGGGGTTGTGGGCCGCGGCCGCCCGGGTCACCGTCCCGACGCTGGCCGTCTTCGGGACCGCGGACCCGTTCATCCACCCGAGGATCGCCGCACGCACCGCCCGCACCATTCCGGGTGCCCGGGTCCTCGTGCTCTCCGGGATCGGGCACCTGGCCCAGGTCGAGGCCCGGGACGTCGTCGCGAGTGCGATCCGCGACCTCATCGGGCCGTCAACGGGCTAGCGCGGGGCTTGCGCCGGGCGGTGCTCCACCGGCTGGGCTCCCTCAGCACCACTCCCGCGCGAGCCCGATCGCCCGCGGGTCGGACAGGGACGCCACCTGGTCGACGACCACGCGCAGCCGGGCCCGGTCGTCGGCGGCCGCGTCGTGGTCGACCCGGAACAGCGGGTCGAGCAGCTCGGGCTTGGCGCGGTAGAGCTCGACCAGGGCGACGACGATCGCCTGCTGCTCGGCCATGACCGTGCGTCGTTCGTCCGAGAGCATCACGAAGTGGGCGGCCACCGCCTTGAGCACGGCGCACTCGGCCCGCACCGCGTCCGGGACCACGAGGTCGGCGGAGTAGCGGGTCAGCTCCCCGTCGCCGTGCTGGTGGCGGGTCGCGAGCTCCACGGCGTGCACGAACCGTCCGATCAGCCGGCTGGTCATGTCCTTGAGCCGGGCGAGGTCCGCCCGCGACTCGGTGTAGTCCGGCGGGATGGACCCGGTGGCCAGCAGCCGGTCCATCGCGGCTGCGAGCGCGTCCGCGCTGAGGTCGGGAGCGTAGTAGCGGCGTGCCACCTCGACCACCGCCGCCACGTCGGGCGCCGACCGCAGGACCCGCAGGTCCACCCGGCCGGAGGTGACGGCGTCCTCGACGTCGTGGACCGAGTACGCCACGTCGTCGGACCAGTCCATGACCTGCGCCTCGAGACAGCGCTGGCCCGCGGGCGCGTCCTCGCGCAGCCACGTGAACACCTCGGCGTCGTCGGCGTAGGCCCCGAACTTGGGGGTCGGCCGCGGTGCCGCGCCGCGGAACCACGGGTACTTCGTCGCCGCATCCAGGCTCGCCCGGGTCAGGTTGAGTCCGGCCGGTCGCCCGTCGGGGTGCGCTCGCTTGGCCTCGAGCCGGGTCAGCAGCCGCAGGGTCTGCGCGTTGCCCTCGAACCCGCCGATGTCCGCGGCGGCCGTGTTGAGCGCGGTCTCCCCCGTGTGTCCGAACGGCGGGTGGCCCAGGTCGTGGGCCAGGCACGCCGTGTCGACCACGTCGGCGTTGCAGCCCAGCGCCGCGCCGAATTCTCGGCCGATCTGCGCCACCTCGAGGGAGTGGGTCAGCCGGTTGCGGACGAAGTCGTCGCTGCCGGGCTGCACCACCTGGGTCTTCGCCGACAGCCGGCGCAGGGCGGCGCAGTGGACGACCCGGGCGCGGTCGCGCGCGAAGTCGTCCCGGTCGGCACGCTTGTGCGCTGGGTCCTCGCGCACCCAGCGCTCACGGTCGTGCTCGGCATACCCCTGGGCCACGCAAGGACTGTATGCCGTGCCGGTGACCCAGGTGCCCGCCCACTCGCGACTGACCACGCGGTCGGTGGCGTTTCGCCGGACCGATGGCACGCGACACGCCACACATCAGGTCGTCGGTGGCGGGCGGTAACCGCCACGCTCGAGCCCGGCATCGACCTCGAAGACGTTGGCACTGGCCCGGTCGCCGGTGCGCAACACCGACCAGCCCATGGCGGCGACGTAGAGCGGCAGGAAGGGCAGCCCCAGGCAGACCATCCACTGCCAGCTGTGCCGCTCCTCGTGCTGCAGGAGCTCGGGGTTGCGCGCGAGGAGACTCGCCCAGTCGGAGCCGGTGAGCACCACGTTACCGACGGTGAACGCGGTGGCGATGGGGAAGGCCGGCCGGTAGTGCTCGCCCAGGACCAGACCGCGTGGCCCCGGCCGGAGGCGGGCGCGGCCGAGGGCGGCGACGGTCAGGCCGAACGGGGTGGACAGGTTCAGGACGTTGGCGACCGCCTTGAGCCGGTAGGGCCACGGGTTCCGCGCGAGCCGCGACGGGCCCACCTCCCCCAGCGGGGCAGACGGGACGCGCTCATGGGCGGCCATAGCGCTGGCTCTTGATCAGGCGCCCTGCCGCGCAGTCGGCGATCAGCTCGCTGATCCGCCTCTCGCGCGTCTCGGGTCGCTTGGCCGTCATGACCCAGCGCATGGCGACCTTGCGGTAGGAGGGGCGCTGGACCTCCCAGAAGGCCCACGCCCCGGTGTCCGCGCGGAGCCGCGCGAGGTAGTCCGGCGACAGCTCCACGACGTCGTTCTCGTGCGTGTAGATGCCCTGTCGGTCCGCGCGGCGCGCCTCGTAGGCCGCCACGCCTGCGGGCACTGCCCTCCCCTGCGCGATCAGCCGTTCCATGCGCGCGATGTTGACGTTGCTCCACGTGCTGCCCGGCCGGCGCGGGGTGAACCGCTGCCGCAGCCGGTCGGCGTCGATCCGCTTGTTCTGGCCGTCGATCCAGCCGAAGCACAAGGCCTCGTCGACCGCCTCGTCCCACGTCAGCATCGCCCGTCCGGTGTGCTTCTTCCAGTAGCCGATCCACACCTCTCGCTCGCTCTGGTGGTGCTCGGCCAGCCAGGCCCGCCACTCCTCCGGCGTGGCGAAGAAGAGCGCCTCCGTCGCGGCCCCGGCCTCCTCGGCGGTGGCGCTCACCCGGCCTCCCGCGCGAAGCGCTGCCGGCTGCGGTCGCGCGCCTTCGCCGCCTCGACCGCACGGTCCTTGGGCGGCGCGGAGGTCACCAGCGCGTCGAGCAGTTCCTGGGTGACCCGGGCGACCTCCGCCACGGCGCGGTCGACGGCGGCGGCGTTGGCCACCGACGGCTTCTGCATGCCGCTGACCTTGCGCACGTACTGCAGCGCGGCAGCATGCACCTCATCGGGGGTGGCGGGCGGCTCGAAGTTGTGCAGGGCGCGGATGTTGCGGCACATGGGCCGAGCGTGGCACAGGCCACCGACACCCCACCACCCACGCGGTCACGAGTCGGCCCGACGACAC
Source organism: Segeticoccus sp. (assembly GCF_035708005.1). Lineage (NCBI taxonomy): Bacteria > Bacillati > Actinomycetota > Actinomycetes > Micrococcales > Intrasporangiaceae > Segeticoccus > Segeticoccus sp. The sequence goes on from NZ_DASSTI010000082.1 coordinate 9,132, forward strand.
GTGTTCAGACCTGCGCCGCGAGGAACGGTGCCGTGCGACTGCCCTCCGCGGCTGCCACCTCGACCGGACTGCCCGCCGCCACGACCTGCCCGCCGTCGTTGCCGGCCCCCGGGCCGAGGTCGATCACGTGGTCCGCCTGGGCGACGACGGCCATGTCGTGCTCGACCAGCACGACGGTGCTGCCGCCGTCGACCAGCCCCTGCAGCTGGCGCATCAGCACCTCGACGTCGGCGGGGTGCAGTCCCGTCGTCGGCTCGTCCAGCAGGTAGACGGTCCCCCGCCGCCGGGAGCGCTGCAGCTCGGTCGCCAGCTTGATCCGCTGTGCCTCGCCGCCGGACAGCTCGGTGGCCGGTTGCCCCAGGTGCAGGTAGCCGAGGCCCACCTCGACCAGTGTCTGCAGGCTGCGGGAGACGCCCTTCACCTCGGCGAACACCTCGGCGGCCTCCGCCACGCTCAGGTCGAGCACGTCGGCGATCGTGCGGCCGTGCCACGTCACCTCCAGCGTCTCCGGGTTGTAGCGCCGGCCGTGGCAGGTCGGGCAGGGACGGTAGGTCCCGGGCAGGAACAGCAGCTCGACCGACACGAACCCCTCGCCCTGGCAGGTCTCGCAGCGACCTCCCTTGACGTTGAAGGAGAACCGGCCGACGCCATACCGTCGCCGCTTGGCCTCCTCCGTCTGCGCGAAGAGCTTGCGCACCCCGTCGAACAGCCCGGTGTAGGTCGCGAGGTTGGACCGCGGCGTGCGGCCGATCGGCTTCTGGTCGACCCGCACCACCCGGTGCACCTGGTCCAGTCCCGTCGCGGCCGGCAGCGCAGCCGCGGGTTGGTCGCCCCCTTCCGTGGAGGCGCCTCCTGCCTCCGGACCGGCGTCGTCCGGTTCCTCGCCCTGCTCACCCTCCTCGGCCTCGAGCGAGAGGGCACCAGTGCCCAGGTGAGCGGCCAGCACATCGGCGAGGGTGCGCAGCAGCGTCGTCTTCCCCGACCCGGAGACCCCGGTCACCGCCGTCAGTATGCCGAGCGGGAACGAGACGTCGAGGCCGCGCAGGTTGTGCCGGCGCACGTCGTGCAGCGCGAGTATGCCGTGCGGCTCCCGCGGAGGGCGCTCGTCGCGAGTCCGCTTGTCGGGGAACAGGGACCGCCGCGTGACGGACAACGCGACCTGTTCCAAGCCAGGGACCGGGCCGGCATACAGCACTTCTCCCCCGGCCTCCCCGGCACCGGGGCCGACGTCCACCAGCCAGTCCGCGCGGCGCATCACCTCGAGGTCGTGCTCGACGATGAGCAGCGAGTTCCCTCCGCTGACAAGCCGATCCAGCACCCGCAGCAGCGGCTCGGTGTCGGCGGGGTGCAAGCCGGCCGACGGCTCGTCGAGGACGTAGACGACACCGAACAGGCCGGACCGCAGCTGGGTCGCCAGGCGGAGCCGCTGGAGCTCTCCGGCGGACAGCGTGGGGGTGGACCGGTCCATGCTGAGGTACCCCAGGCCCAGCTCGAGCAGGACATCGAGGCGCGCCACCAGGTCGGGCACCAGCGCCGCGGCCACCTCGCCCTCCTCGGCCGCGGCGCCGACTGCCTGCAGCGCCGCGCGCACCTCCTCCAGCGGCAGGCGCCACCACTGGTCGATCGACCGGCCGGCGACGGTGACCGCCAGCGCCTCGGGGCGCAACCGGCGGCCACGGCACACCGGGCAGGGGACCGTCTCGACGAACTGCAGGGCGCGGCGGCGGGCAGTGGCGCTCTTGGAGTCCGAGAGCGTGTGCATGAGGTGCCGGGCGGCGCTCTGGTACTGGCCCTGGTAAGGGCGCTGGATGCGGCCGGCCTCGCGCACCGGATGGACCGTGACGACCGGTTCCTCGTCGGTGAAGAGGATCCACTCGCGATCCGTGGCGGGCAGCTCCTGCCAGGGACGGTCGACGTCGTAGCCGAGGGTGTCGAGGATGTCGCGGAGGTTCTTGCCCAGCCACGCTCCCGGCCACGACGCGATGGCCTTCTCCCGGATCGACAGCGTGGGGTCCGGGACCATGAGCGCCTCGGTCGGCCGGTGCACGTGTCCGAGGCCGTGGCACTCGGGGCAGGCGCCGGCAACCGTGTTGGGAGAGAAGGAATCCGAGTCGAGGCGTGGCGCCCCTCCCGGATAGGTGCCCGCCCGCGAGAAGAGCATCCGCACCGTGTTGGACAGCGTCGTGACGGTGCCCACGCTGGACCGGGTGCTCGTCGCACCCCGGCTCTGCTGCAGGGCCACGGCCGGTGGCAGCCCGGTGACGTCCTGGACCTTCGGTGCCTCGACCTGGTTGATCAACCGGCGGGCATACGGGGCCACGGACTCGAAGTAGCGGCGCTGGGCCTCGGCGTAGATCGTGCCGAACGCCAGCGACGACTTCCCGGACCCGGAGACGCCGGTGAAGACGGCGAGCCGGTCCCGCGGGATGGCCACGTCCACGCCGTGCAGGTTGTGCAGGTGGGCGCCGTGGACCCGGATGGAGTCGTCGTGGGGAAGATCGGTCGGCACCTGCGCAACCCTACGGGCCACCGGGGGCGGCGCGCGTCGCTGCGTGGCCGTGCATACAGTCGGGACCATGGAGTTCAGGAATCTGGGCAGGAGCGGTCTGCGCATCTCGGAGATCGCCTACGGAAACTGGCTGACGCACGGCTCCCAGGTGGAGCGGGAGCAGGCGTTGGCGTGCGTGCGCGAGGCACTGGACGTCGGCATCACGACGTTCGACACCGCGGACGTCTATGCCAACACCAAGGCGGAGAGTGTGCTCGGTGAGGCGCTCAAGGGTCAGCGCCGAGAAGGTCTGGAGATCTTCACCAAGGTCTACTTCCCCACCGGCCCGGGTGAGAAGAACGACCACGGACTGTCCCGCAAGCACATCATGGAGTCGATCAACGGGTCGCTCAGCCGCCTGGGCACCGACTACGTCGACCTCTACCAGGCGCACCGCTACGACCATGACACGCCGCTCGAGGAGACGATGGAGGCGTTCGCCGACGTGGTGCGTCAGGGGAAGGCGCTCTACATCGGTGTCTCGGAGTGGACCGCTGACCAGCTTCGTCGGGGCCACGCACTGGCGCGCGAGCTGCGAATACCCTTTGTCTCGAACCAGCCTCAGTACAACATGCTCTGGCGCGTGATCGAGTCAGAGGTCGTGCCGGCGTCGGAGGAGCTGGGGATCGGGCAGGTCGTCTGGTCGCCGATCGCGCAAGGCGTGCTGACCGGGAAGTACAAGCCGGGAGCTGCCCCGCCCCCGGGGTCTCGTGCCACTGATGAGAAGGGCGGCGCGAACATGATCGAGCACTTGCTCAACGACAAGGTGCTCGAGAGTGTCCAGCAGTTGCAGCCGGTCGCCGACGACCTCGGGCTCACCATGGCCCAGCTCGCCGTCGCGTGGGTCCTGCAGAACCCCAACGTGTCCGCGGCGATCGTCGGGGCGTCGCGCCCGGAGCAGGTTCGCGACAACGTGAGGGCCTCGGGGGTCCGCCTGGACTCCGACGTCTTGGCGCGCATCGACAAGGCCGTGGAGTCGGTGATCCAGAACGACGCGAGCCTGACCCGGTCCCCACGCCGCACGCGCGACTTCAGCTGATCGGCTGCTCCTGGGTTCGGCTCTGCCCCCGTCGCCTGCGGGCGACGGGGGCAGAGCCGTCTCGGGAAGGGGGCTGTCGAAGGGGGTGTGTCGGTCGGCGGTCTCGGCGGCTACTGTGGCGGAGCGTGAGCACAGACGCCCGCACCGACCCCCTCATTGACGTCGCCACGCTGCAGGAACAGCTCGACGGCCCCGAGGAGACTCGCCCCGTGCTGCTGGACGCCCGGTACCGGCTCGACGACCCGGACGGCCGCGCAGCCCACGAGAACGGGCATCTTCCGGGCGCGGCCTACATCGACGTCGACACCGCTCTCGCGCACATCCGTCCGGACGGAGTCGGCGGCCGGCACCCGATGCCCGACGCCGAAACCTTCGCAGCGGCCATGCGCGCGGCCGGCGTCCGCAACGATCGACCCGTCGTGGCCTACGACGACTGGCTCTCGCTCGCGGCCAGTCGCGCGTGGTGGCTGCTGCGCTACTTCGGCAAGAGCGACGTCCGCGTCCTCGACGGCGGCCTCGCTGCCTGGCGCGCTGCCGCCCTCCCGCTGGAGACGGGACCGGTTCATCCGGACGCGGGTGACTTCACCGCTGACCCGGGCCACGCCCGTCTGCTCACCGCCGAGGACGCGCAACGGTATGCCGAGCGCGGCTTCCTCCTCGACGCCCGCCCGGCCGACCGGTTCCGTGGGGAGAACGAGGTCATCGACCCGGTCGCCGGCCACATCCCCGGCGCGCGCTGCCTCCCTGCCCTCGACACGGTCGACGAGCGAGGCATGTTTCGCCCCGCCGACGCTCTCGCGGTGGAGGCCGCAGGGGTCGGTGTGCGACCCGGCGACGACGTGGGGACCTACTGTGGCTCGGGCATCCAGGCCACCCATCTGGCCCTGGTACTGAGGCACGCGGGCGTCAACGACGACGCCGGCGTCTACATCGGGTCGTGGAGCGACTGGATCACTGACCTCGAGCGTCCGGTGGAACTCGGCGCGCCCGACTGAGGGCTGCCGTAGGTCGCGGGGACGCCGCTCAGGGCGCTCGCACCTCGTCCATGGACCGGGGCAGGTGTCCGTAGCCGAACGAGATCACCCCGTGCGGGACCGCCCAGATGTGGTACTCGTGCCGGTAGAGGCCCGCTTGGATGGCCGGGTCGCCGTCCCCCAGCTCACGGGCCCGCTGCTCGGAGCACCCGAAGACGGACAGGCCCCGGACCTGGCGGTCAGGTGGTCCCAGCACCGGGCCGGCGACCAACAGCTCACCGCTGTCGTGCAGGTGCGCCAGGTGCGCCATGTGCGCGTCCTGCAGCTGGGCCTCTTGCTCAGGTGACATGGGCGGCGCGTCCGGCATCGCGAGCAGGAGTGCCACCACGTACGTCGAAAACTCCATGACACCTCCCTCGCTGCCTTCATTCTGCGCGTGGACGGCGTGAAACGCGCCCCGACGACGGGGGCCGGTGTGCTGGACGTCATCCGCCGTCGACGACGGACAGCTCGGCCTCCCGGACGGCTCGGGCGTGGTCGGCGTTCAGCTCGCGACTGTCCAGCCACCCCTCCGGCAACACCACGTGCCGGGACGAGCCCGCCCGACCCCGCGGCCCCTCCGCGGGCTCCCCCGGCCACGGCTGGTCCAGGTCCAGCGTGGCGATGAGGTCATCGAGAGCCGCGAAGGAATCGACCAGGCCCAGCCCGCTCCGCACGTGTGAGCCGGCCCGGAACCCCTTGAGGTACCACGCGATGTGCTTACGGATGTCCCGGCAGGCCTTCAGCTCACTCCCGTGGAACTCGGCCAGGTACTCCGTGTGCCGACGCAGCGTCGCCGCCACCTGCCGCAGCGTGGGGCGCACCCGCTGCGGAGAACCGGCGAACGCCGCCGCGAGGTCGGTGAACAGCCACGGACGCCCGAGGCACCCACGCCCCACGACGACACCGTCGCAACCGGTCTCGTGCACCATGCGCAGCGCGTCCTCGGCCGACCAGATGTCCCCGTTGCCAAGCACCGGGATGGAGGTCACGGCCGTCTTCAGGTCGCGGATCGCGGACCAGTCCGCCTGCCCCGAGTAGGCCTGCGCAGCCGTCCGGGCGTGCAGCGCGACCGCCGCGGCACCCTCGCCCTCGGCTATCCGGCCCGCCTCGAGGAAGGTCAGGTGCTCCTCGTCGATCCCGCGGCGCATCTTCACGGTGACCGGCACGTCATACGGCGTGGCCTCTCGCACCGCCGCACCCACGATGCCGCGGAAGAGGTTCGTCTTCCAGGGCAGCGCTGAGCCCCCGCCCTTGCGGGTGACCTTGGGGACCGGGCAGCCGAAGTTCAGGTCGATGTGGTTGGCCCGGTCCTCCTCCATGAGCATCCGGACCGCGGCGGCGACGGTCGTAGGGTCCGTCGCGTAGAGCTGGATCGACCGGGGGCTCTCGTCCGGGTCGTGCTCGATGAGCCGCATCGAGACCGGGGTGCGCTCGACCAGGGCGCGAGACGTGATCATCTCACTCACGTACAGCGAGGTGGCCCCGGAGGCGCCTCCCGCTGTCGACCCGGCGTCGCCGTACTGCCGGCACAGGCGCCGGAAGGCCCGGTTCGTGATCCCAGCCATCGGGGCGAGCACCACGGGCGACTGGATGCTGTGCCGGCCGATCCGCAACGGGGGCAGCACCGGGTGGGCCGCGGGGACGGTCTGGGAACGTACGTCGGTCAGGGTGGTCGTCGTCATGGCGGAGTCATTGTCCCAGACCCCGTCGAACAGCACGGACCAGCGATGCGCTCCCGGGCCGGCTCCGCCGAGACGGCCCGGGAGCACGTCGATGACGTGCGTCGCCGCCGACCTATCGACCGCCGGCCAGCGTGGGCACGAGGTGGTCGGCCTTCGGGCTCCCGAGCCCCGAGGCGGCGTCCCAGCCGCGCTGCGCGGCGAAACCGGAGATCGTGACCGGGCCGTGGAAGGTGTTGTCGCCCATGGTGATGTCGTGCAGGTTGGCGGCATAGCGCTTCTGTGCGTGGGCCAGGCCGTAGAGCTTGTGGTTCATCATGCCGATCCGCCTGCCGCCGAGCTGGTCGGCAAGAGCGACCAGACCGGCCCACTGCGGGGACCCGGCGCTCGTGCCACCGAACCGGAAGACCAGGCCCGCCCCCCGCCCCGACGTGCTCCACACCGCGAGCACCCCGCCGATGATGGCCGCGTTGTCGGCGACGTCCGGCACTCCGCGGGACGGCAGGTGCATCGACTTCTGGTAGCTCGGGGTGCCGTAGACGGCCGAGAAGCCACCGCCGCCAGCCGCTTCGAATTCCGGCTCGTTCCAGACCGATTCGCTGTCGTAGGCACCCGTGAGGCCGTCAGCGAAGAGGCGTGTCCCGCCGACACCGGTCACGTCGGGGTCCGAGGCGGGTGTGCTGGCCGCCTTGAAGAAGGACGAGCCGTCGCACGTGGGCTGGGCCGAGCCCTCGTCGCCGCTGGAGGCGAGGAGCGTGATGTGCTTCCGGGTCGCCTGCTGGAACAGGTTGCGCTGCTCCTTCAGCAGCTGCGGGTCCATGCACTGCTCCGCCTCGCCGAAGCTCTGTGAGATGACGTCGCCGAGGTCGTGGTTGACGGCATAGCGCGTGGCGGACAGGATGTCGGCGTCCTGGTTCGACTTGGCCAGGACGAGCACGAGGTCGGCCTTGGGTGCGATGGCGTGCGACCACTCCACGTCGAGGGTGATCTCGCCGGCCCAGCCCACCTGGTTCGTATCACTCTGGTCGAACGGCGTCAGCCCGTCCGGGGCCACCTGCCTGAAGTCTGCCGACGGCAGACCGAACAGCTCGTTGAAGGTGGCGAGGTCCTGTCGGATCGTGGGACTGGAGTAGGCATCCACGATGACGATGGTCCGGCCCCGGCCGTCCAGACCTCGCGCGGCGAGCGTGTTCACTCCGTACGCGGCCCGAATCTGGTCCGGACCGTAGCACCCGGCGGGCTGGGTGGTCTGGCAGCCGAAGGTCGTTCCCGCCGGGGCGTTCTCCGCCGACCCGGCCAGCCGGTAGTGAGGTGTCACACCGATTGCGGGCGTCATGGCGTGCCCCTGAGGAGGGGTCGGTGTGGAGCTCGCCGACGCCGCCGGGGCGGTGGCGCTGAGTGCTGTGGCTGCGGCGACGCCGAGGCCGAACAGGGTGCTGATCGCGCGTCGCCCGTGACTGCGCGCAGGTGATGCCATCTGTGTCTCCCATCCTGCGTCGGCGTCCGCCGACGTGTCCTTGCTGAAGGCTCCGTGGGAATTCGCGGGGCATCGAGAGGCTACTCGCGTTTCAGGCGACTGGGGAGAGTCGTTTTCCACCGATCACGGCAAGGCGGCGTCGGGTTCGGCCGAGCTCCAGAGCCGGTCGTTTCCCTCCGAGCGGGCCGCTTCCTTCAGAGCCAGCCGTTGCCCTCGGCGATGCGCACGGCTTCCGCACGCGTGCGGGCACCCGTCTTGCCGATGGCTGCCGACAGGTGGTTGCGGATGGTCCCCTCGGACAGGAACAGCACCCGCGCCATCGCGGCGACGGTCGAGCCGTCCCGTGCCGCACGCAGCACGTCGGACTCGCGCTCGGTCAGCGGTGAGTCCCCCGCGACGAGGCTGTCGGCGGCGAGTCCCGGGTCGACGACCCGCAGGCCCGCGTGCGCGCGGCGTACCGCGTCGGCGAGCTGCTTGGCCGGGGTGTCCTTGACGACGAAGCCGGCGGCGCCGGCCTGGAGCGCCCGCCGCAGGTAGCCGGGACGCCCGAACGTGGTGACGATGAGAACCCGCACGCCGGGGACGTCCCGCCGCAGCGACTCGGTCGCCGCGATGCCGTCCATCCCGGGCATCTCCACGTCGAGCAGCGCCACGTCCGGGTGGTGGGCGCGGGCGGCCGGCACGACCTCGTCGCCTCGCGCCACCTCCGCGACGACCTGTAGGTCCTGTTCGAGGTCGAGCAGGGCGGCGAGTGCCCCGCGCACGAGCGCCTGGTCATCGGCCAGCATCACGCGGATCATCATGTGGGCTGGGCCCCCGTCCAGCTGCGGTCGTCGGGGGCCCGACCGGCCCGCGCGCGCGAGGACCGCCCCTCTGACGGTGGCAGGGAGGCCTCCGGCTCGCCCGTGCCGACGGCCCGGGTGGCCCGGTCCATCGGCACGATCACGGTGAGCGAGAAGCCGCCCGGCTCGAGCTGCCGAGCCAGGACGCGGGCGCCCGCCGCGGCTGCTCGTTCACGGAGACCGCGCAGCCCGTTACCGAGGTCCAGCGTGCTGGTCGCGGCAGCGCCCCCGTGGCGTGGCGGGAGGCCGTGACCGTCGTCGCTCACGGTGACCCGGTCGCTGGCCAGCGAGATCGTGCAGTGCCGTGCGCCGCTGTGCCGGATCACGTTGGTCACGCCCTCGCGCACGACCCAGGCGAACAGCTCCCGAAGGTCACTCGGCACCTCGTCCGTCGCGCCCGGCAGCCGTGCCTCGATCCCCGCCGCGGAGAGGGCCTCCCGCGCTCGTGCCAGCTCCCCCGACAGCGAAATCTCGCGGTATCCCTCCACGGCGCGACGCACGTCCGCGAGCGCGTCGCGCGAGAGCCGCTCGAGGTCGGCGACCTCGGCCCTGGCCCGCTCCGGTGCGACCTCCATCAGCCGCCCGGCCAGCTCCGCCTTGACGGTGATCACCGTCAGCGAGTGGCCCAGGATGTCGTGCAGGTCGCGCGCCATCCGGTTGCGCTCCTCCTCCACCGCGAGCCTCGCGTTCTCACGGCGGGCCGCCGAGAGCTCACGCTGCCGCCTGGAGGCGACGATCCCGCCGCTCACCGCGGCCATCGCGAGCGCGAACGCGAGCACCACGCCGTTGTCCTGTTGCCAACCGGGCAGCTGCCAGACCAGCAGCTCGTAGACCACGATGAGCAGCCCCGCGAGGACGAACGCGATGCCCATCGAGAAGGTCCACAGCCCGGTGACGGCGAGGAACACCCAAGTGGCCGTGCCGGATTCGCCGACGGTGCCCGCGCTGAGCGCGGCCAGCGCCACGAGAACCAGGTAGCGCGGTAGGTCGGCCCGCGACCAGCCGTTCCACTGGAGGCTGGTGTTCGACAGGTCGCGCCCCTGCCGACGTCGCCCGAACCGGTCCCGGAGCGCCATGAAGTGCAGCAGGTAGACGACCGCGAACAGCACCGTGGAGGCGATCCCGACGTCGCCCCGCCACGTTCCCCGGACCGCCCACGCATCGCCGATCGGCTGCAGCAGGTAGAACAACCAGATGCCGGCGTAGAAGACGCCCATCCAGCCGCCCCACACGTGGGCGGGAACGGCCATGTCCCGACGCTGCTCGGCGGGCTGGCGACGGACGAACATGGCTCAAGGATTCCAGATTCTGTCGGTGGTGAGCGGCACCGACGGTCGGTGGGGAGCGGCACGACGGAAGGCACCGCCCGCGCCCGGAGGTGCGGGCGGCGGCGGCCGTCAGGTGGTGTGGGTCGTCATACCCGTGCGGTGTCCTTGCGGAACCGCCAGGCGGCGCCGGCGACGAAGACGGCCAGCCAGGCGACGACGTTCAGCCAGGCCATGGTGTCGGTGCTGCCCGCGATCGGCGCGTGGACGAGCTCGTTGAGACCCCACAGCGGCGTGAACTGGGCCAGGGTCTGGTACCAGCCCGGCATCTGGGTCAGGTCCAGGAACAGTCCGCCGGCGAAGGCGAAGATCACCAGCGCGAACGACTGGACCTGCATGACGTTCTCGGTCGGCAGCAGGTAGCCCATGAACAGACCGAAGGCGGCGAACATCAGGGAGCCGAGCCACGTGGCGACGGCGCACAAGACCCACGCGGCGAACGTCATGTCGGCGGCACCGGTGATCGCGCCGACGACGAACACCGCTGCGACGGAGGCTGCTCCGAGCAACATCGCCGTGAGCATCTTCGTCACGATGTAGGCCACGGGCGACAACGGCGTCAGCCGCAGCTGCCGGCTCCAGCCGGCCGAACGCTCGATGGACACCATCGCCCCGCCGGCGCTGGTCGCCAGGACGGCGCCGTAGAGGGCCATGCTGACGAGGACGAAGGCGCTGACGTTGCCGTGCGAGCCCGGTCCCAGGCCCTGCTGTCCGCCGTGGACGCTCAGGCCGAAGATCAGGTAGAAGACGATCGGCATGATCATCGTGAAGATCATTGTGCGCCGGTTGCGCAGCATCCGCCGCATCTCAAGGCCCAGCAGGGTCAGGTTGAAGCCGCCCATCGGCGGCACCCGCCGCGCGGACAGGTCGGGCAGCTCGGTGCCGGGGTGCACCACCGGGCTCACCGGGGACGTGGTCATCGGTTCGCTCCCGTCTCGTCGTCGCCGGTGAGGGCGAGGAAGGCGTCCTCGAGCCCGCGAGCGGTGATCTCGAGGTCGTGGGCGTCAGTGGTGGTCAACAAGTGTCGCGCCACCGCGTCGGTGTCCTTGGAGTGGATCAGGACGGTGTCGCCACGCACGTCCACGCCGTCAACAGCCGGTATGCCGCGCAGCAGCTCCTCGTCCGCGCCCGGCAGCGTGGCACGCACCGTGCGACCGGCGGCAAGACTCTTGATCTGCGCGGCGGTGCCGTCGGCGACCAGCTCGCCCTTGCGCACGAGCACCACCCGGTCGGCGTAGGCGTCGGCCTCCTCCAGGTAGTGCGTGGCGAAGACGACTGTCCGCCCCTCCTCCGCGTCGGCGCGGATCGCCGCCCAGAACTCCCGCCGGGCTCCCACGTCCATACCGGTGGTGGGCTCGTCGAGGATGAGCAGCTCGGGGTCGGACAGCAGCGCCAGGGCGAAGCGCAGCCGCTGCTTCTCCCCGCCGGAGCACTTGCCGACGCGCCGGTCGGCGAGCTCGGTGATGCCGGCGCGCTCCAGCACCTCCGCCACCGGCCGCGTGCCGGTGAACAGGCTGGCGGTCAGCCGACACGTCTCGCCGACGGTGTAGTCCGGGAGCAGACCCCCGGTCTGCATCACCGCCGAGACCAGTCCGTGGCCGATCGCCCGGTGCGGGGCCATGCCGTAGACCGTCACGTCGCCGCTGTCCGGCTGCAACAGACCGAGGATCATGTCGATCGTCGTGGTCTTTCCGGCGCCGTTCGGGCCGAGGAACGCGACGATCTCCCCCTGCCGGATCGTCAGGTCGATTCCCCGGACTGCCTGAACGGCGCCGAAGCTCTTGTGGATCCCGTGCAACTCCACAGCGGCGACGTTGCAGGAGCCGCGAGACGGATCAGCGGCGACGTTGCAGGAGCCGCGAGACGCCGACCGCAGGGCGGTGGCGCGAGTGCCAGTTGTGGTCATGGCACCCACTCTGGGGCAGGCAGGTGCCCTCGCCCGCACACGGACGTCACGGCATACCCATGACATCCGTCAGGTGTGTCGGCGGGCGACGGACCGGGAGACCACCACACCGTGGCCCGGACCGGCCGCAGCCGACGTGAACCAGGGGCGGCCGCCCGACGTGCCCTCCATGTCACCAAAGGAGGTCGACCATGAATCGCACCATTTCCCTCAGCGTGCTCGCGCTCAGCGCGGCCGCAGCCCTCGCCGCCTGCGGCAGCAGTGGTGCACCGGGCGCCAGCAGCACCACGTCGGCGACCTCGGGCAGCACGCACGCCGCAAACGCAAAACCGGCCAGCCACGCCATGTCCGGGCTACACGTCGCCCACACCAAGCTCGGCAACATCCTCGTCAACGGCAACGGCATGACGCTCTACATGCTCACGTCGGACGGGCCGAACCAGTCCCACTGCAACGCGACGTGCCTGCACTACTGGCCGCTCGTGCCCGCGTCGCAGGGCGCGCACGCCAGCGGAGTCACCGCGAAGGTGGGCAGCACCAAGGCCACGAGCGGGGCGTCGATGCTGACCGTCGGCGGCTGGCCGCTCTACACCTACGTGCAGGACAGCAAGCCGGGGGATGTCACGGGTCAGGGCATCAACACCTTCGGCGGCAAGTGGTACGTCCTGTCACCGAGCGGGCACCCGATCAAGGGCTCGGCGGCAAGCTCCTCACCCAGCTCGACCAGCAGTGGCGGCGGCTACGGCTACTGACCGTTGCCGCGCGGGTTCAGCGTCGACCGGGACCTCAGCAGCCGAGCAGCCGCGCGCCGAGGTAGGACTCGATCTGGTCGAGGGACACCCGCTCCTGCCCCATCGAGTCCCGCTCGCGCACCGTGACGGCCTGGTCGTCGAGGGTGTCGAAGTCGACCGTCACGCAGAAGGGCGTGCCGATCTCGTCCTGGCGGCGGTAACGACGGCCGATGGCGCCGGCGTCGTCGAAGTCGACCATCCAGTGCTGGCGCAACGCGGCGGCGAGGTCGCGCGCCTTCGGGGTCAGGTCGGCGTTGCGGGACAGCGGGAGCACCGCCACCTTGACCGGCGCGAGGCGCTTGTCGAGCCGCAGCACGACGCGCTTGTCCACCCCGCCCTTGGTGTTGGGCGCCTCGTCCTCGGCGTAGGCGTCCACGAGGAAGGTCATCAGCGCGCGCGACAAGCCGCCGGCCGGCTCGATGACGTAGGGGAACCAGCGCTCCCCCGCCTGCTGGTCGTAGTAGGACAGGTCGACCCCTGAGGCCTCCGAGTGCACCCGCAGGTCGTAGTCGGTGCGGTTGGCGATGCCCTCGAGCTCGCCCCACTCCGACCCGGTGAAACCGAACCGGTACTCGATGTCGACGGTCCGCGTCGAGTAGTGGGACAGCTTCTCCTGCGGGTGCTCGTAGTGACGCAGGTTGTCCTTGTTGATGCCGAGGTCGACGTACCACTGGGTGCGGGCGTCGATCCAGTACTGGTGCCACTCGGCGTCGGTGCCCGGCTGGCAGAAGAACTCCATCTCCATCTGCTCGAACTCGCGGGTGCGGAAGATGAAGTTGCCCGGCGTGATCTCGTTGCGGAAGCTCTTGCCGATCTGGGCGATGCCGAACGGCGGCTTCTTGCGCGCGGAGTTCATGACGTTCTGGAAGTCGAGGAAGATGCCCTGCGCGGTCTCCGGGCGCAGGTAGTGCATGCCGGACTCGTCCTCGACGACGCCGAGGTAGGTCTTGAGCAGACCGGAGAACTGGCGCGGCTCGGTCCACGCGCCCCGGGTGCCACAGTTCGGGCAGACGACATCGGACAGCGGGATGTCGTCCGGCTCGACCTGCTTGCCCTTGCGGGCGAGCTTCTCGGCCGCCGCCTCCTGCAGGTGGTCGGCGCGGAAGCGCTTGTGGCAGGACTGGCACTCGGTCAGCGGGTCCTTGAAGGTCGCCACGTGGCCGGAGGCCTCCCAGGTGCGCGTGGGCAGGATCACCGCGGAGTCCAGCCCGACGACGTCCTCGCGCAGCTGCACCATCGAGCGCCACCACTGCGCCTTGATGTTGTCCTTCAGCGCCACGCCCAGCGGGCCGTAGTCCCAGGCCGAACGCGTTCCTCCGTAGATCTCACCGCTCGCGAAGACGAAGCCCCGGCGCTTGCAGAGGCCGACGACGGTGTCGATGGTCGAGGTGGAGGAAGCCATGGGGACAAGGCTATCGGTGCCCTGCAGCGGCGACGTCGCAGGAGCCGCGAGACGGAACAGCGGGTTTGGCACCCCGTCGCGCCGCTCACGTACCCTCATGGCGTGTCCGCCACCTCTCGCCCGGCCTCCCCCGGTCTGCGCGGCGCGGTCGAGCGCGCCAGCATGCCGCTGCTCACCCGCCTGAGCCGCCTCCCCCGCGTCGTCCCCTTCCTGTCGATGCTGGCCCTGCTGCTCGTCGGGGCGTTCCTGGGCGGCCCCGTCGGCGTCGTGCTCGTCGCGGTGGCGGCGCTCTTCCTGGCCTGGCTGCTCTACCTCGCCTGGCCGAAGCTCGGCGGCAACGAGCGCCTCATGCGGCTGGCCGTCATCGCGCTCGTCGTCGCCGTGGCGGTCGTCCAGCTGGTCCCCAAGCCCTGACCGCACGGTCGGCGAGCCACCCGGCGTACCCTCTGATTTTGACAATCATTCTCAGTTGACTCACCATGGTCGGTATGCCGACCGCACGCCCCCGCCTGCGCCCTCGCCACGGCCTGGGCCTGGGCAGTGCCGCGGCGGCGGCGCTGCTGGCGCTGCTCCTCGCCCTGGTGCTGGCCGGGTGCGGCGGCACGGCCACCGCGACGAGCCACCGGGTGCAGGTGGTCGCGGCGTTCTACCCGCTGCAGTACGCCGTCCAGCAGGTCGGCGGCGACCATGTCGACGTCACCAGCCTGACCAAGCCCGGCGTGGAGCCGCACGAGCTGGAGCTCACCCCGCAGGACGTGGCGCACGTCGTCGACGCCGACCTCGTGGTCTACGAGCAGCACTTCCAACCGGCGGTTGACCAGGCGGTGGAGCAGGAAGCCCCGGACCACTCCCTCGACGTCGCGCCCGCGGCCCACCTCGACCTCCGGATCTCCTCCGGCATCGGCCGGGAGCTCCCCGACGAGCCGTTCGCCGGGCACGCGGACGAGGCCGGCGCGATCGACCCGCACTTCTGGCTCGACCCGATCCGCTACGCCGACGTCGGACACGCCATCGCCGACCGGCTCGCACAGCTCGACCCGGCCCACGCCGCCGACTACCGCGCCGGTGCCGCGCGCTTCTCGGCCCGACTGCACCGGCTGGACCACGCCTTCCGGTCCGGGCTGGCGCACTGCCGCAACGACCAGCTGGTCACCAGCCACAGCGCGTTCGGCTACCTCGCGCACCGTTACGGGCTCACCCAGGTGGGCATCACCGGCCTCAGTCCCGACGTCGAACCGGACCCGCGGACGCTTGCCGACGTGGCCGACTACGTGCGTCAGCACCACGTCGGCACGGTCTACTCCGAGACGCTGGCCAGCCCGGCCGTCGCCCGCGCCGTGGCCAGCGAGACCGGCGCCCACCTGGCCGTGCTGGACCCGATCGAGGGCCTGACCGACCAGTCGGCCGGCCGCACCTACTTCGCGATCATGCGTGCCAACCTGCGCACGCTGCAGAAGGGACAGGGCTGCTCATGAGACGCCACGCTTCCCCGCCGGAGACCGACGCTCCCCGCAGCATGACGCCCGGATCGCCGGTCATGTCCCTGCACGGCGCCTCCTTCGGGTATGCCGACCGCGCCGTCATCGGCGACGTCACCTTGCGCATCGACCCCGGTGAGGTCGTCGCGCTGCTGGGCCCCAACGGGTCGGGCAAGTCCACCCTCGTGAAGGGCCTGCTGGGCCTGAACCAGCACCTCGCCGGCCAGGTCGAGCTGTTCGGCACCCCGCTGGGGCAGTTCCGCGAGCACGCCCGGCTCGGCTACGTCCCGCAGCGGCACACGCTGTCGGCCTCGGTGCGGGCGACCGTGGACGAGATCGTCATGGTGGGGCGGCTGCCGCACCAGTCGTGGCTGGCCCGGGCGGGGCGCGAGGACCGGGCCATCGTCAGCCGGGCACTCGAGCTCGTCGGCCTGGAGGACCGCGCGCACGAGGACGTCTCGACGCTCTCCGGCGGCCAGCAGCGACGGGTCCTCATCGCCCGGGCGCTCGCCGCCCAACCGGACGTCCTGGTCATGGACGAGCCGACCGCGGGTGTCGACGCGGCCAGCCAGGAGGTGCTCGCCCAGGTGCTGGCGCGGCTGGCCGGCCGCGGCACGACCATGCTGATCGTCACGCACGAGCTCGCCGCCCTGCACGACATCGTCAGCCGCATCGTCATGGTCTCCACCGGGCACGTCCGCTTCGACGGCACGCCAGCCGAGTTCGCACGCCAACAGGCCGTCCTCACCCTCGGCGACGGCAGCCACGGCGGCCACCACCACGACCACGACGACGCCGTCGACCCGCGCCACCCCAGCTCCACGCCGGCGGGTGGGCCGCTCGACCCCGAGCAAGGAGGAGCCGGTGCTTGACCTGCTCACCTACGACTTCATGCAGCGGGCGCTCATCGCGGCGCTCCTGGTCGGGATCGCCGCCCCGATGGTGGGCGTCTTCCTGGTCCAGCGCCGGCTGTCCCTCATCGGCGACGGCATGGGCCACGTCGCCCTCGCCGGGGTGGCGATCGGCGTGGTCACGAGCACCTCACCGGTGTTCGCCGCCCTCATCGCCGCCGTCGTCCTGGCGGTGCTGGTCGAGCTGATCCGGGCCCGTGGCCGGACCAGTGGGGACGTGGCGCTGGCCGTGATGTTCTACGGCGGCATCGCCGCCGGTGTGGTGATCATCAGCCGAGCGAGCGGGGGCAGCGCGACCAGCCTCACGGCATACCTCTTCGGGGCGATCACGACGACGAGCGTCACCGACCTCGTGGTCTTCGCGGTCCTGGCCTTCGTGGTCATGGCCACGACCTGGCTCCTGCGCCCGCGGCTGTTCGCGGTGGCCAACGACGAGGAGTACGCCCGGGCGACCGGGTTGCCGGTGCTCGCGCTGAACATCGTGCTGGCCGTCCTGACCGCCGTCACGGTCGTGGTCGCGATGCGCGTGGTCGGGCTGCTGCTCATCAGCGCGCTCATGATCGTGCCCAACGCGGCGGCCCAGCTGGTGGCACGCAGCTTCCGGTCGGCCGTGCGCTGGGCCGTGGCGATCGGCGTGGTCGCGAGCATCGGCGGCGTCGGCGTCTCGTTCTACGCCGCCACCCCGTCGGGCGGGACGATCGTCATCCTGACCATCCTCATCTTCCTGGCGCTGTCGGCCGGCGCGGGCCTGATGCACCGGCTGCGGGCAGCCGGCCACCACGAGGCCGAGCAGCACGACCACGAGCACGGGCCCGGGTGCGGCCACCCGGCCGTCGCGCACGACGACCACGTGGACTACCTGCACGACGGGCACCGGCACGCGCCGCACGGGGCGCACTACGACGAGCACGACCTCGGTGACGGGGTGCCGAGCGAGGAGACAGCGAGGAAGTGATGACCGACAAGGCGCGACGGCCGACCCGGCAGCAGGCAGCAGTGGCCGCACTGCTGGAGGACACCGAGGACTTCAGCTCCGCGCAGGAGTTGCACGCCCGGCTGCGCGAGGCCGGGGAGTCCGTCGGGCTGGCGACGGTCTACCGGACCCTGCAGGCCCTGGCCGCCGAGGGTGACCTCGACGTGCTCCGCACCGAGGACGGCCAGGCGATCTACCGCCGGTGCAGCACCGGGCACCACCACCACCTGGTCTGCCGGTCCTGCGGTCGGACAGTGGAGGTCGAGGGACCGACCGTGGAGCGCTGGACCGACGCCGTCGCCGCCGAGCACGGCTTCTCCGACGTCGAGCACACCCTGGAGATCACCGGCACCTGCGGCGACTGCGCCACCCCGCGAATCTAGGGACTCTCCCGCAGATCTCGGGACTTCCCCGCCGATCTCGGGAGAAAACTCCCTAGACCGGCGGGGAAGTCCCGAGATCGGCGGTGCTGCGGTCGACCGCCCCGCCGTAGCGGCGGTCGCGGGAGGCGTAGATCTCGATGCCGCGCCACAGGTCGCGCCGGTCGAAGTCCGGCCACAGCGTGTCGAGGAAGACCATCTCGGCGTAGGCCGACTGCCAGAGCAGGAAGTTCGAGGTGCGCTGCTCGCCCGAGCTGCGCAGGAACAGGTCGACGTCGGGCATGTCCGGCACGTACAGGTGCCGGCGGATCTGCTTCTCGGTGATGGCGCTCGGCTTCAGCCGCCCCGCCTTCACCTCGTCCGCGAGAGCGCGCATCGCGTCCACCAGCTCGACGCGGCCGCCGTAGTTCACGCACATCGTCAGCGTGAGCACGTCGTTCCCGCGGGTCAGCTGCTCGGCGAACTGCAGCTCCTTGATCACCGAGCCCCACAGCCGGGGCTTGCGCCCCGCCCATCGCACCCGCACGCCCCACTCGTTGAGCTGATCGCGCCGGCGGTGCAGCACGTCGCGGTTGTAGCCCATCAGGAAGCGCACCTCCTCGGGTGAGCGCGCCCAGTTCTCCGTGGAGAACGCGTACACCGAGAGGTGCTTCACACCGGCCTGGATGGCGCCGGCGACGACGTCGAGCAGCACCTCCTCGCCGGCCTTGTGACCCTCGATGCGGCTGAGCCCCCTGCGGTTCGCCCAGCGTCCGTTGCCGTCCATGACGATCGCGACGTGGTTCGGCACCGCGGGGAACTGCGGCGGGTGAGCCC
>NZ_DASSTI010000083.1:0-11006 GCF_035708005.1 Segeticoccus sp.
GACCAGGGCTCGGGCGTCATCTGGGACACCAAGGGCCGCATCGTGACCAACAACCACGTCGTGGCCAGCGCCAAACAGGGCGCCAACATCCGGGTCACCCTCAACGACTCACGCACCTACACCGCCCACCTGGTCGGCACCGACTCCCTGACCGACCTGGCCGTCATCCAGATCGACAACCCCCCCACCGACCTGACCCCCATCCACCCGGCCGGCAACAACAGCCTGACGGTGGGCCAACCCGTCATGGCCATCGGCAACCCCCTGGGCCTGGCCGGCACCGTCACCACCGGCATCGTCTCGGCCCTGGACCGCCCGGTCACCACCCAACAAGAAGGCGCCAACAACCCCTTCACCAACTCCCAGGCCGAACCGGTGGTCACCAACGCCGTGCAGACCAGCGCCGCGATCAACCCCGGCAACAGCGGCGGCGCCCTGGTCGACGCCTCCGGCTCCCTGGTCGGCATCAACTCCGCCATCGCCACCGTCGGCCAGTCCTCCTCCCTGGGCGGCCAGAGCGGCAACATCGGCATCGGCTTCGCCATCCCGGTCTCGGAGGTCAAGACCATCGCCGGCCAACTCATCAACACCGGCCACGCCGAACACGCCTACCTGGGCGTCTACCTCAAGGACGCCCGCGTCAAGGTCGGCTCGGCCACCCGCGACGCCGCCGGCGTGGCCCGCGTCGTGCCCAACTCCCCCGCCGCCAACGCCGGCCTGAAGAAGGGCGACGCCATCACCGCCATCGACGGCGAAACCGTCAACGGCTCCCTGTCCCTGGTCGCCCAGGTCCACCAACGCAGCGTCGGCGAAAAAGCCACCCTCACCGTCATCCGAGGCGGCCACCAACACCAGATCAACATCACCTTCGCCGCCAAGACGAACTCGAACGGCTGACGTCGCGGGCCCTCGTGGCCCGGCACGGAACGGGGGGCCCTTCGCCCGCGGAGGGTCCCCCGGCTGCACCGTCTCGCGGCTCCAGCGACGTCGCCGCTGGTCCGCAGTGCGCTAGGCTCACGCTCCTCCCCCGACGCCTCTCGCCTGGAAGGGCCGTGCCGTCATGCCTGCCGATACCGCACCCGACACCGATCCCGAACTCGCCCGCGAGCAGGCACACCTCGCCCTGGCCCGCCGTGAGCTGGCCCGCATGCGCGAGCACACCCTCGCCCTGGAGTCCCACGGCGGCGACCCCGTCTCCAGCGAGTTCCTCGCCGCCACCCTCGCGCGCCGGGCACGTTCCCTGCAGGACGACCCGTCCACCGCGCTGTTCTTCGGCCGCCTCGACATCCGGCCCGACGGCCACGCCGGCACCCGGATGCGTGCGGACCCGGCCCCCGACGGTGAGGAGCGGTGGTACATCGGTCGCCGGCACGTCTCCGACGCGCACGGCGACCCGGTCGTCGTCGACTGGCGGGCCGGCATCAGCACGGCCTTCTACCGCGCCTCGCGCACCGAGCCGATGGGCGTGCGTCGGCGGCGCCGCTTCGGGATCGACCACGGCCGGGTGACCGCCTACGAGGACGAGCACCTCACCGAGCCGGAGGCCGGGCAGGCCAACGAACCGGACAGCGCCAGCAGTCGCATTGTTGCCGCGGAGATCGAGCGGCCCCGCGTCGGGCCGATGCGGGACATCGTCGCCACCATCCAGCCGGAGCAGGACGAGATCGTCCGCGCCGACGTCGCCACCACGATCTGTGTCCAGGGCGCACCCGGCACGGGCAAGACCGCGGTCGGCCTGCACCGGGCGGCCTGGCTGCTCTACTCCTTCCGGGAGAAGCTGGCCCGGACCGGCGTCCTCGTGATCGGGCCGAACCGCGCCTTCCTGGAGCACATCGGCGCCGTGCTGCCCGCCCTGGGTGAGGTCTCCGTCGACCACACCACCATCGAGGAACTGGTCGGCTCGGTCCGTGTGCGCGCCACCGACCCGGTGGACACGGCTGTGCTCAAAGGGGATCCGCGGATGGCGGAGGTGCTCCGGCGCGCCGTCTGGGCCCACGTCGGTGACCCCCACGAGGCGCTCGTGGTGCCGCGGGGCGCACGCAAGTGGCGAGTACCGGCATACGAGGTCCGGGAGATCGTGCGAGAACTGGTGGGCCGCGGGGTGCGCTACGACGCGGCCCGCGCGATGCTGCCGCAACGGCTCGCGCACGCGGTGCTGCTGCAGCTGGAAGCCTCGGGCGACTCCCCCGACGACCGGGTGCAGGACGCCGTGGCACGCTCGGGGCCGGTGAAGCGCTACGTCGCCGGCCTGTGGCCCGCCCTCGAGCCGGCCGCGGTGCTGTTCGAGCTGTTCACGCAACCGGCGACACTGGCCCGCCACGCCGACGGGATCCTCGACGCTGGGGAGCAGGCGCTCCTGGTCTGGCCCACGGTGCCACGGACCAGGGGCAGCGCCCGCTGGTCGGTCCAGGACACGGTGCTGCTCGACGAGCTGGCGGACCTGCTGCGCCGGCGGTCGAGTGTCGGGCACGTCGTCCTGGACGAGGCGCAGGACCTGTCCCCGATGCAGCTGCGCGCCGTCGGCCGGCGGTGCAGCACGGGCTCGGCCACCGTGCTCGGCGATATCGCGCAGGGGACCACGCCCTGGGCCACCGCGTCGTGGACGGACTCCCTGGCGCACCTGGGCAAGCCGGCCAGCCACCTCGAGGTGCTCGACCGCGGGTTCCGTGTGCCGGCGGCCGTGATCGACTTCGCGGCCCGGCTGCTGCCGAGCATGGCGCCCGGGCTGGGCGCGCCGGTCTCGGTGCGCGAGAACCCCGGCCGACTGCTGCTGCGGCACGCACCGCGGGCCCTGGCCCGGCACGTCGTCGAGGCGGTCACCGACGCACTGGAGCAGCCGGGCTCGGTCGGCGTGATCGCTGCGGACGCGCAGGTCGGCCGACTGTCCCGAGCGCTCACCGAGGCGGGCGTCGACCACGGCATCCTGGGCGCCCAGCACGGCGACGTGGAGCACCGGGTGGACCTGGTGCCGGCCACCGTCGCCAAGGGGCTGGAGTTCGACCACGTCGTGGTGGTCGAACCGGCGGCCATCGCCGCCGCCGAGCCGGACCGCCGCACCGGGCTGCGCCGGCTGTATGTCGTGCTCACCCGCGCCGTGTCCGCCCTCACCGTCGTGCACGCCGAGGACCTGCCCGAGCAGCTCGCGGCCTGACCGGCTGGCACACTGTGCCGGTGCCCGCCCTGCTCACCGCCTGGTCCCTGGACCTCGCCCTGCTGCTGGAGGACCCGCCCGACGACGCCGTGGTCCGCCACGGCGAGGACCTGCTGCGCCGGTGGGCCTCCCCGGGGCGGCACTACCACACCACCTCGCACCTCGTGGAGATGTTCTGGGCACTCGAGGAGCTCGAGGACGCGGGCGAGGTGGACGAACGCGACGGCGCGTTGGCGCGGGTCGCGGCGTGGTTCCACGACGCCGTCTACGACCCCCGGGCGCCCCTCGGGCAGAACGAGGCCGCCAGCGCCGAGCTCGCCGGCTCCTCCCTGCAGCAGCTCGGGGCCGACCCCGCCGACGTGGCGGCGGTCACCGGGCTCGTGCGGCTCACCGACGGGCACGACGCCCCGACGCGGGAACCGCTGCCCGCCGCCTTCCACGACAGCGACCTGTGGATCCTCGCCGCGCCGGAGCCACGGTTCGACGAGTACTGCGCCCAGGTGCGGGAGGAGTACGCGCACGTGCCGGACCAGGCCTACCGGCAGGGCCGGCACGCGGTGCTGGAGCCGTTCCAGCGCCGCGGCCGGCTCTACCGGACCGGGCACGCCCACCGGCAGTGGGAGCGGCGGGCCCGGCTCAACCTCGCTCGAGAGCTGGACCGCCTCAGTCCGTCGTGATGGCGCGCAGGACGTCCAGGCGGGCGGCCCGCCGGGCGGGCCACCAGGCGGCGAGGACCCCGACGACCCCGGCCAGGACGACGAACACCGCCAGCCGGGCCCACGGCACGGTGAGCACCGCGACGCCGTTCTCGACCTGGGAGTGCTGCAGCGCGATCCCGAAGCCGAGCCCGAGCACCACGCCGAGCACCGCTCCCAGCAACGCGATCACCACCGCCTCGAGCCGGACCATGCGCCGCACCTGACGCCGGCTGAGCCCGACCGCCCGCAGCAGGCCGACCTCGCGGGTCCGCTCGATCACAGACAGCGACAAGGTGTTGACGATGCCGAGGATGGCGATGACCACGGCGAGGGCGAGCAGGGCGTAGATGATGGTGAGCAGCTGGTCGATGGATCCCCGCTGCTGCTGGGCGAACTCGGCCTGGTCCTGCACCGTCACGGTGGGGATGTCCTTGACGACCGCGTCGACGGCGTGGTGCACCTGGGCGGCGTCGGCCGACGGCGCACGCAGCACGAACGCCGCGAAGTCGGCCGGCTTTACCCCGAGGTCGGTGAGGGCCGACAGGGTCGTGACGGTGTCCCCGGTGAGCGGGTTGTCGTCCAGGATCGCGACGACCCGCAGCGGCAGGCGCTGGTCGGCGACCTGCACCGGCACCGTCTCGCCGACGTGCACCCCGAGGCTCGCGGCCTTGTCCTTGCCCAGCAGCAGCGCGTGGCCGGTGAAGTGGTCCACCGAACCGCTCAGCACGGGCAGGTCCACCATGTCCGGGAAGGTGCGCCCCACGGCCATCACCTGGGTCTGCTTCCCGCCCAGTGTCGCCGGGGCCATCCGCAGCTCGGCCACCGACCGCACACCGTCGACCGCGGCCAGCTCCGTGGCGATGCTGGGCGAGAACGGCGACCCCACGACGTTGGACACGACGTAGTCCGCGGCGAGGCCGTCCTTGATCAGCTTGTCGACGCTGCTCGAGGCGGATGCCCCGATCACCGACATCGCCGAGACGAGGGTCAGCCCGATCATCAACGCCGACGCAGTCGCCGCGGTCCGACGCGGGTTGCGTCGCGAGTTCTGCTCGGCCAGACGTCCGACGGTGCCGAACAGCCGGCGTTGCAGCCCACCGAGCACCGCGACCACGGGTCGGCCGATCACGGGCGCGGCGAGGGCCACCCCGAGGAGCACGAGCAGCATGCCGCCGCCCATGACCACCGTGCCGTGTGAGACGCCGGCGAACAGCCCGACCAGCACGGCCGTCACCCCGACGACGAGCAAGCTCCCGCCGATGAGGACCCGCCGCCGGATGGAGGACTCCGGCAGCGCGACGTCGTCGCGCATCGCCTCCACCGGCGCGATCCGGCTCGCGCGCCGAGCCGGCAGGTAGGCCGCCACCACGGTGACGACGACCCCGACGGCATAGGCCGCCAGGACCGTTCGCGGTGCGAGCACCAGAGCGGTGCCGCTGACGTCCATCCCCAGGCGGGTGAACAGCGCCTTGATCCCGGCGGCGAGACCCAGCCCCAGCCCCAGTCCGAGGGTCGAACCCACCAGGCCGACCACGAAGGCCTCGAGGATGACCGATCGGCTGACCTGTCGCCGGCTGGCGCCGAGCGCCCGCAGCAGCGCGAGCTCCCGGCTGCGCTGCGCCACGAGGATCGAGAACGTGTTGACGATGAGGAAGCTCCCCACCACCAACGCGATTCCGGCGAACACCAGCAGGAACGTGTTGATGAAGGACAGGCCCTGGTTGATGTCGCTCGCGGCCTCGTCGGCGGCCGTGTCGCCGGTCACCGCCTCATAGCCCGCTGGCAGCACCGAGGCGACCCGGTCGCGCAGCTCGGCCTGGCTCACCCCCTGGTCGGCGGTCACCCAGGCGTCGGTGAACACGTCCTGGCCGCCCTCGAACAGCTGCTGGGCCGTGTGCGTGTCGAAGACCGCGAGGCTGGCGCCCCCGAGCCCTCCACCGTTGCTGAAGCCGACGATGCCGACCAGCGTGGCTGTGGTCGACGCCTGGCCGCCGGACGTGACCAGGCGGATCTGCTGGCCGAGGCGGTAGCCGGACTTCTCCGCGGTCGTCGAGTCCAGTGCGACCTGTCCACGCTGCTGCGGGACGTGGCCGCGACGCAGCGTGAGGGCATCGACCCCGTGACCGGCCGGCGCGTCGTGGTAGTTGACGGCGATGCCCGGTGCCCCCTGCACGCCGACCACCTTGCCGTCCCTGCCCACCGGGAACACGCCGTATGCCGTCACGTTGCCGTCCGCACGCGCGGCTCCGTCGACCTTCGCGAGCCGGGAGACGAGGGCGGCGGACAGGGTCCGGTCGAGCTGGGCGTTGTCGTCGCCGGTGCTCCCCGCAGGCCGCACGACGACGTCACCGACGGTGCCGGCCATGATCGAGGTGTAGGCACGACTGAGCGTGTCGGTGAAGACCAGCGAGCCGGCGACGAACGCGACACCCAGCACGATCGCGACGGCACTCATCAGCAGGCGCAGCTTGCGTCCCAGCAGGCTGCGCCACGTGGCGCGAAGCATCGGGTCAGGCCTCCTGCGCGACCGCGACGCGGTCGTGGTCGCGCAGCCCCTGCGACGTCGCCGCCGACCGGTCCAGGTGCGCCATCTGCTCCAACACCCGCTCCGCCGTGGGTTCGCGCATCTCCTCGACGATCCGACCGTCGGCGAGGAACAGCACCCGGTCGGTGTGACTGGCCGCGACCGGGTCGTGGGTCACCATGACGATGCTCTGGCCGAACTCGTCCACGGACCGGCGCAGGAACGCGAGCACCTCGGCGCCGGAACGCGAGTCGAGGTTGCCGGTCGGCTCGTCGGCGAAGATCACGTCGGGCCGGCTCACCAGCGCCCGCGCGCAGGCCACCCGCTGCTGCTGCCCGCCGGACAGCTCACTCGGCCGGTGCCGCAGGCGGTCCCGCAGCCCGACCGTGTCGATGACCGTGTCGAACCATGCCCCGTCCGGCGTGCGGCCGGCGATCGCCAGTGGCAGCAGGATGTTCTCCTCCGCGGAGAGCGTCGGCAGCAGGTTGAACGCCTGGAAGATGAAGCCGACGCGGTCGCGCCGCAGCGCGGTGAGCGCCTTGTCCTTCAGGTGGCCCAGCTCGATGTCACCGATCCACACCTCCCCGGAGGTCGGCGTGTCCAGACCGGCCGCGCAGTGCATGAGCGTCGACTTGCCGGAGCCGGACGGCCCCATGATCGCGGTGAATGCCCCCGACTCGAGCTCCACGCTCACGTCGTCGAGCGCGACGACGCGCGCCTCTCCCTTGCCGTAGACCTTGGTGAGCCCGACCGTCCGGGCCGCCGGCAGCGGCCTCCTCAGCGTCGTCCCCGAGCTGTCCTGCATGACTGAATCTCCCCGAGTCAGGTAGTGGACGGCCCGGGCGAGATGCCGCCCGGGCCGCAGCCCAGCCTAAGTCAGGAACCTCACAGCAATCCTCCGGATTTCCCCCTAGCCCACCCTGATTCGGCCCTGACCTCCCCGGTCAGCACCTCAGTCAGAGGCCGAGGCTCTCCACGAGCGGCCACCAGGGTTCGCCCGCGCAGCGCGCCCGCGCCTCCGGCACCGAGAACCAGCCCGCGGCATCGACGTCGTCGAGCCGCGGGGCGACCGCCGGGCCAGGGTCGACCAGGTCGACGCGGAAGCAGGCGATGTGGTTCTTGCGGTGGGGCCACAGCTCGGGACGGGCCTGCCGATGGGCGAGCGGGTCGAGGCTGACCCGCTCGTAGCCGCAGGGGCGCAACACCCCGGGGTCCAGCCGCAGCCCCGTCTCCTCCCAGGTCTCCCGGGCGCCGCAGGCGGCGGCGCTCTCGCCGGGCTCCCGGCCACCGGCCGGCGCTCCCCAGGTGCCCCGGGCCACCGAGCGCACCAGCAACAGTCGGTGGGCGACATCGACGACGAAGACCGCCGCCGCCGTGGTGCTCGCGTCCGGGGTCGGCAGCGGCGAGGCGATGATGTCGACCCGGTGCGGACCGGTGATGTGCGGCCACGGGTCCCGCCACGTGGCCAGCGGCCGCTCCCCCTTGCGCTTGGGGACCCGCAACCCGCTGTCCCGCAGGATGCGCGCGAGGACGGTGCCCTCGATCTCGTGGGCACCCGCGGCGACGACCTCGGCATACCGCTCCTGGGGAATGTCGTAGTGGTCGCCCTCGAACCCCCGCCTCGGTATGCCGACCGCTTCCGCGAACATGTGCAGCTCGCCGTAGGAGGTGTCGCTGATCAGGTGGGACCACAGCCGGCCGTGCGCGGGCCAGCGCGGCGGATCCACCCAGACGGTCACGCCACGAGGTTATCCGTGCCCCTCTGCCCCGCGGTGGGCCGCTGTCGGCGCCGGCGCCCAGGCCCTGTGGACAACTTCTGCGGCGCGGGGGGCGGGCCGCTTAGCGTCGGCGGGGTCCAGGGACACGATGAAGGGGAGGAACCCATGAGCACGGCATTCCACGTGGACACCGACCGCATCCGCGCGGCCTCCGGCAAGATCCAGCAGGTCTCCGGCGAGATCGACAGCCAGGTCCGGGTGATGATGGGCGAGCTCAACGCCCTGCAGGGCGCGTGGCGCGGTTCGGCGGCCGCGAGCTTCCAGCAGGTCGCCGACGACTGGCGCCGCACCCAGGAGCACGTCGAGCGCTCGCTGCAGGAGATCAACCAGGCACTGACCCGCGCCGGGCAGCAGTACGACGCCGCGGAGCAGGCCAACACTGCGATGTTCCGCTGAGCGACGCACACGCCGACGGGCGGCTCCCCAGTGGGGAACCGCCCGTCGTCTTGCTCTTCAGCGTGAGCGCTTCGGCCTTCGTCAGAAGCCCATGCCGCCCATGTCGTCGCCACCCGGAGCGGCCGGCGCGGCCTTCTCCGGCTTGTCGGCCACGACGGCCTCGGTGGTGAGGAACAGCCCGGCGATCGACGCGGCGTTCTGCAGCGCGGACCGGGTCACCTTCACCGGGTCGTTGATGCCGGCAGCGAGCATGTCGACGTACTCGCCGGTCGCGGCGTTGAGGCCGTGACCGATCTCGAGCCCGCGCACCTTCTCCGCCACGACGCCGCCCTCGAGGCCGGCGTTGATGGCAATCTGCTTGAGCGGAGCCTCGACGGCGACCTTGACGATGTTGGCGCCGGTGGCCTCGTCACCATCGAGCTCGAGCTTGCCGAACGCCTCCTTGCCCGCCTGGATCAGGGCGACGCCGCCGCCGGCGACGATGCCCTCCTCGACGGCCGCCTTGGCGTTGCGCACGGCGTCCTCGATGCGGTGCTTGCGCTCCTTGAGCTCGACCTCGGTGGCCGCACCCGCCTTGATGACGGCGACGCCGCCGGCGAGCTTGGCGAGGCGCTCCTGCAGCTTCTCGCGGTCGTAGTCCGAGTCGGAGTTGTCGATCTCGGTGCGGATCTGGCTGACACGACCAGCGATCTGGTCGGCGTCACCGGCACCCTCGACGATGGTCGTCTCGTCCTTGGTGACCACGATCTTGCGGGCCCGACCGAGCAGGTCGAGGTCCGCGGTCTCCAGCTTGAGGCCGACCTCCTCGGAGATGACCTGGCCGCCGGTGAGGATCGCGATGTCCTGCAGCATGGCCTTGCGGCGGTCACCGAAGCCCGGGGCCTTGACGGCGACGGACTTGAAGGTGCCGCGGATCTTGTTGACCACCAGCGTGGACAGGGCCTCGCCCTCGACGTCCTCGGCGATGATCGCCAGCGGCTTGCCGGACTGCATGACCTTCTCCAGCAGCGGGAGCAGGTCCTTGATGCTTCCGATCTTGGAGTTCATCACGAGGATGTAGGGGTCCTCGAGGACGGTCTCCATGCGCTCGGTGTCGGTCACGAAGTAACCGGAGATGTAGCCCTTGTCGAAGCGCATGCCCTCGGTGAGCTCCAGCTCCAGGCCGAAGGTCTGGCTCTCCTCGACGGTGATGACGCCTTCCTTGCCGACCTTGTCCATGGCCTCGGCGATGAGCTCACCGATCTGCGGGTCGGCCGCGGAGATGCCCGCGGTGGCGGCGATCTGCTCCTTGGTCTCGATCTCGGTCGCCATGGCGAGCAGGCGCTCGGAGACGGACTCGACAGCCTTCTCGATGCCCTTCTTCAGGGCCATCGGGTTGGCGCCGGCCGCGACGTTGCGCAGGCCCTCGCGCACGAGCGCCTGGGCGAGCACGGTCGCGGTGGTGGTGCCGTCACCGGCGACGTCGTCGGTCTTCTTGGCGACCTCCTTGACGAGCTCGGCACCGATCTTCTCGTAGGGGTCCTCGAGCTCGATCTCCTTGGCGATGCTCACACCATCGTTGGTGATGGTGGGGGCGCCCCACTTCTTCTCGAGCACGACGTTGCGGCCCTTGGGGCCGAGGGTCACCTTGACGGCGTCGGCAAGGGTGTTCATACCCTTCTCGAGACCGCGGCGAGCCTCCTCGTCGAATGCAATGGTCTTGGCCATTCGGGTGGTTCCTCCCACACGCGAAACGGAATGACCACGCACGTGCCCGCGACGGACGAGTCGGCCCCGGGACGCTCCCGTCGCGCCCGCGGTCGACCCTCACCTACGTGGTCGGATTGTCACTCGTTGTCACTCTCCTACCGAGAGTGCTAAGCCCATGTTGGCACTCGGCACCCCCGAGTGCAAACGCCCCGCCCAGATCCGGCCACCAATCCTCGGCAGGAGGCACGTGGCAGGATCGACGGTATGCCGAGCACTCCCCTGATCGTGCTCTTCGACGCCGACGGGGTGGTCCAGTCGGGCCCCGCTGACCTCACCGAACGCATCGCCGGCCTGCTGGCGCCCGAGGTCGACCCCGACACGTTCATCGCCGCCCTCTTCGAGGCCGAGCTGGCGGCGCTCACCGGCGGGCGGGAGTTCGAGGCCGTGGTCGCC
The DNA here is from genome assembly GCF_035708005.1 of Segeticoccus sp. Lineage (NCBI taxonomy): Bacteria > Bacillati > Actinomycetota > Actinomycetes > Micrococcales > Intrasporangiaceae > Segeticoccus > Segeticoccus sp. The sequence goes on from NZ_DASSTI010000083.1 coordinate 10,690, forward strand.
GACACCCTGGGCGTCCACGGGTGCGACCCGGCCCGCTCGGCCGAGCTGGCCGCCCTGTGGCACGAGCTGGAGACCGACGCCGCGACGGTCGCGACCATCACGGCACTGCGCGCCAGCGGGACCCGCTGCTACCTGGCCACCAACCAGCACGCGTTCCGCACGGCATACATGCGGGAGCACCTGGGCTACGACCAGCTGTTCGACGGGCAGTTCTACTCGTGCGAGCTGGGGGTGGCCAAGCCGGACCCGGCCTACTTCACCCGGATCGTCGAGGAGCTCGGTGCGCCGGCCGACCGGGTGCTCTTCGTCGACGACAA